>JAUXZG010000005.1 GCA_030694005.1 Desulfobaccales bacterium
CTGGGCGGCGTCTATAAGGACCAGCGACACCTGGACGAGGCCGCAAAGGCCCTGGAAGAAAGCGTAAAGATTCGCCGGAAGCTGGAGTTATGGCAGGACATGGCCTTTTCCCTAACCTCCCTGGGCGGGGTTTATCAAGACCAGCGACGCCTGGACGAGGCCGCAAAGGCCCTGGAAGAGGCCAGGGACATATGCGTCGACCTGGGGGACCGGGAAAGCAAAGCCATGGTCCTCAACACCCTGGGCGGCGTCTACAAGGACCAGCGACGCTTTAAAGAAGCAGCCGAAGCCCTGGAAGAAAGCGTAAAGATTCGCCGGGAGATGGAGTTATGGGAGGATATGGCCTTTTCTCTCAACACCCTGGGGTCCATCTATAAGGACCTGGGGATGTTTAGGGAATCGGAAACTACTTTGGGTGAATCAGTAAAAATATGCACGCAATTTAATGACCAGCGTGGTCTGGCCATGGCCTACAATCTCCTGGGGCGACTCTATGCGAATATGCAAGAATGGGAGAAAGCCAGGGAGGTCTATAAGCGCAGCGCCGAAATCAATGAGGCTATGAGGAATAGAGGCTTTGCCCAGACGATGTGGAATAAAGTCCGGGAGATGGAAGAAAAATTAAACCTTGGATGAAATAGTTTTCCACATTTTCCACTGCCCCGCAGCAAATAATTAAGGCCAAAGCACAGGCAAGATGCCTGTGCCACTATAAAATTAATGAGGGGCTGGCGGGGAACAGAGTTCCCCGCCAGCCCCTCTAACTTTTCCCCCCTTAAGGGGTTGGGGGAGGGAGTTTGAGGGAGGGACAGGGGTCTGCGACCCCTGGCCTCCTCCCTCAAATTACTCGTCCCTCGCCTAAATCTTAATCAGTCCCGCGGCGGCTTTGGCGGCCAAGACGGTATTTTTCATGAGCATGGTGATGGTCATGGGGCCCACGCCGCCGGGCACCGGGGTGATGAAGCCGGCTTTTTGCGACACCGCGTCGAAGTCCACGTCGCCGGCCAGGATGGCCTTGCCGGTTTTTTCGCTGATGCCGATGCGGTTGACGCCCACGTCGATGACGCAGGCGCCTTCTTTGACCCAGTCGCCCTGGATATATTTGGGCACGCCCGCGGCGACGATGAGGATGTCGGCCCGGCGGCAGTGTTCAATGATCTTGTCCTTGGGGGTGCCGGTGTGCACGCAGGTGACGGTGGAGTTGGCTCCGGCCTTCTTCTGGATCATGATGGCCACCATGGGTTTGCCCACGATGTTGGAGCGGCCCACCACCACCACTTCTTTGCCTTTGGGGTCGCCGTAGGCGCGATTGATGAGTTCCTGGCAGCCCGCCGGGGTGCAGGGCAGAAAAACGTAGTTGCCGATCAAGATGCGGCCCACGTTGATGGGATGGAAGGCGTCCACGTCCTTATTGGGGTCTATGGCCAACAGCACCTTGTTGGAGTCGATGTGTTTGGGCAGGGGCAGTTGGATGAGGATGCCGTGAATCTTGGGGTCTTTGTTGTATTTGTCGATCAATTTCAGCAGGGCGTCTTCGGTGATATCCGGTTCCTGGTTATCCTGAATGGAATAGAAGCCCAGCTCATGGGAGGTTTTCTGTTTGGCGGTCACATAGCTGATGGAGGCCGGGTCCTCCCCCACCAGTATGGTGACCAGGCCCGGGGTCACGTTATGTTTGGCTATAAGCTCGTCCACCTCTTTTTTCAATTCTTCGCGTATCTGGGCGGCCACCTCGGCGCCTTTGATTAATTTCGCAGCCATTTAACCGG
>JAUXZG010000204.1 GCA_030694005.1 Desulfobaccales bacterium
ATCGGCTGTTGCGCTCTGGCTCCGGCCATGCGGGTGGGGGAGGACACCTTTGGCCGCCTGACCCCCGGTCAGGTGTCCAAAATCATTGATTCTTACGCACAAATGGCAGCCTCATGAAGATAACCAGTCTCGACCAGCTACAAAAAATCAAGGAACAGGGGTTCCGCCGGACTTATCCGGATAAGATCAAGGTCATGGTGGGTATGGCCACCTGCGGCATTTCCGCCGGGGCGGACAAGGTTTACCAGACCCTGGCCGACAAGATGGCGGAACTGGGTCTGGACATCGTCTTAGAAAAGACCGGCTGTATCGGCTTCTGCCAGAGAGAGCCTCTGGTGGATGTCGTCTATCCCGGCAAGGTGCGTCTGAGTTATCAAGGCATGAATCCGGAAAAGACCGCAGCCCTGGCCGAGGCCCTCAAAGAAGGCCGGATCTTTCTGGACAATATTTTATGCCGGATTGATGAGGAAGAACTCCTCATGGAGGGCACGGTAAGGCCCTATGCCAATCCCCATCCGGTGGAATTACCGGCGGAAATTCCTACATATGACGACCTGTCCTTTTTTAAGAAACAGGTGAAAATTTCTTTAAGGAATTGCGGCTTTATCAATCCTGAGCGCATTGAGGAATATATTGCCCGGGGCGGCTATGGCGCCCTGTATCAGGCGGTTACCCAGATGACCCCGGAGGAGGTCATCGCCCAGGTTAAGGATTCGGGCTTAAGGGGCCGGGGCGGCGCCGGCTTCCCCACCGGGCTCAAATGGGAATTCTGCCGAAACGCGCCGGGTGATATCAAATATGTCATCTGCAACGCGGATGAAGGCGACCCCGGGGCCTTCATGGATCGGGGCATCCTGGAGGGCGATCCCCACGCGGTGCTGGAGGGCATGGCCATCGGGGCTTACGCCATGGGGGCGTCCGCAGGCTATATCTATTGTCGGGCCGAGTATCCGCTGGCCATTGAACACTTAAAGACCGCCATCTCCCAAGCGGAAGCCTACGGCCTCCTGGGGGAGGGGATCTTTGGCACTGATTTCTCTTTTAAAATAAAGATTCGGGAAGGCGCCGGGGCTTTTGTCTGCGGCGAGGAAACCGCCCTCATCGCCTCCATTGAGGGCCGGGTGGGCGAACCCCGCCCCCGGCCGCCCTTTCCGGCCCAAAGCGGCCTCTGGGGCAAGCCCACCACCATTAATAATGTCAAGACCTGGTCCCACATCGCCCCCATTATCGCCCGGGGGGCTGAGTGGTATGCCTCCCTGGGCAGCGGGCAGAGCAAGGGCACCACGGTCTTTTCCCTGGTGGGCAAGGTCAACAACTCCGGTCTGGTGGAAGTGCCCTTAGGCATCACCTTAAGGGAAATGATTTTTGATCTAGGCGGCGGCATCGCCGGCGACCGGGCCTTTAAGGCGGTGCAGACCGGCGGGCCTTCCGGCGGCTGCATCCCGGCGGAATTTTTGGACACTCCGGTGGACTATGACTCCCTGGCGGCCCTGGGCTCCATCATGGGCTCCGGCGGCATGATCGTCATGGATGAACGGGACTGCATGGTGAATGTGGCCAAGTACTTTCTGGATTTCACCCGGGACGAGTCCTGCGGTAAATGCACCCCCTGCCGGGAAGGGACCCTGCGGCTCATGGAGATACTGGAGGCCATCACCGAGGGGAGGGGCCAGCAGGGCGATATTGAGAAGCTGGAGAAGATGTCCGAGCTGATCAAAAAGACCTCGCTGTGCGGCCTTGGAGCCACCGCCCCCAACCCGGTGCTCACCACCATCAAATATTTCCGGGACGAATATGAGGCCCATATCCAGGCCCAAAAATGTCCCGCCAAGGTCTGCAAACCGTTAATCACCTTCACGGTTATTGATGACAAATGCAACGGGTGTCAGCTCTGCCGCCTCAAATGTCCGGTGGAGGCGATAGACGGGGCTAAAAAGGTAGTTCATAAGGTTATCCAGGAAAAATGCATCAAATGCGGCACCTGTTTTGATGCCTGCAAATTTGCGGCGATTGGCGTGGAATGAAGAAGCTGACAGCTGTCAGCTAAAAGATTAAAAGAAACCGGCTCGGTCCCCAGAAGGAGCCTGAGTTCAAAAAAGGTAGCCGCAGGCTTTAGCCTGCGTCCGCACAGGCTGGAAGCCTGTGCCACCTTCTTCTAACTTTTCATGGTCTTGGAGTGAGCCCAAGGCTCATGAACGGCTGCTTTGTAATTATTTACCCAAGCGGAGCTTGGGTTAAAGTGGCATTCCCAAGCAGGAGCTTGGGAACGAGAGCTTAAAGAGCAATTGAGAAAAACGGTCAGATAGCGGCGATCTCTTAAGAGCTGAAAGCTGACCGCTGAAAGCTGAAAGCTTAAAAATGGAAGAATCCATGATTAACTTGACCATCAATGACCGGCCAGTAGAGGTTCAACCAGGGACCACTGTTTTAGAAGCAGCCCGGCAGATGGGCATTAATATTCCCACCCTCTGTCATTACGAAGGCGTCAAGCCTTACGGGGGCTGCCGCCTCTGCCTGGTGGAAGTCACCTTAGGGCCTCGCACCCAGCTCACCGCGTCCTGCACTTACCCGGTGGCCGAGGGGCTCAAAGTGCTCACCGACACGGAAGGGGTCCTGGAAGGACGCCGGTTTGTCATGGACCTGCTCCTGTCCCGCTGTCCCGAGGTGCCGGTTCTGCAAGAAATGGCCCGGCAGTTGGGGGTCATGGAGCCGAGTTTCGCCAAAGGGGCCAGCGACTGCATCCTGTGCGGCAAGTGTGTCAGGGTCTGCCACGAGTTGCAGCACGTGGGGGCCATCGGCCTGGTGGGCCGGGGGGCCAAACGGGAAGTGACCACGCCCTTTGGGGAATTCTCTAAAATTTGCCGCACCTGCGGCGCCTGCGAGTTCGTCTGCCCCACCGGCCATTTCGCCGATATCGGCAAAGTCAGCGGCAAAACCCCCAAGCCCAAGCTCTCCGAGTTCAACGTGGGTTTAAATAGCCGGGGCAATATCTACCGTCTCTACCCCCAGGCAGTGCCCAATACCCCGGTGATCGATGCGAAAAATTGCGTGCATCTGCTGACCGGCGACTGCGGGGTCTGCGCCCAGACCTGCCCGGCCGGGGCCATTGACTATGAACAAAAAGAACAAGACCTTACCCTTAAGGTGGGTTCCGTCATCCTGGCCCCGGGGTTCAAGCCCTTTGACCCCACCCCCCTTAAGGCTTACGGCTACGGCAGGTACCCCAATGTCTTCACCAGCCTGGAGTTTGAGCGCATCTTGAGCCCCGGCGGGCCTTTCCAGGGCCATGTGAAGCGGCGCTCCGACGGTAAAGAGCCCAAAAAGATCGCCTGGCTTCACTGTGTCGGCTCCCGGAGCAACAAAGAGGGCGAAAAGCCCTATTGCTCGAATTTTTGCTGTATGGTGGCCTTGAAGCAGGCCATCATCGCCCGGGAACACATCGGCCCGGACCTGGACATGGCCCTGTTCTATATGGACATGCGCACCCCCCGCAAGGATTTTGAAAAATACTACGTGCGCATCAAGGACCAGGGGGCCAGGCTGATCCGTTCCCGGGTGCATACGGTCCGGTCGGTGGGTAATAACGGCGACCTGGAGGTTCGCTATATTACGGAGACCGGCGAGGTCCAGGATGAGACCTTTGAGGCGGTGGTGCTCTCCGTGGGCATGGTGATCCCCCCGGCCACTAAAGAATTGGCCATAAATCTGGACGTCCCCCTGGGCCCCAATGACTTTGTGATGGCCAGCTGCTTTGAGCCGGTGACCACTTATCGGGAGGGTATTTACTCTTGCGGGGCCTTCAACGGTCCCAAGGATATTCCCCAGACGGTGATGGAGGGCAGCGCCGCCGCGGCCGCGGCCAGCCGGGCCCTGGCCGCCGGCCGGGGGACCCTGATAAGAGAGAAGGTATTCCCGCCGGAAGTGGAGGTGTGGGGAGAGCCGCCCCGGGTGGGGGTCTTTGTCTGCAACTGCGGCCTCAACATCGGCGGGGTGGCCGATGTGCCGGCCATCGCGGCCTACGCCCGGGGAATTGCCGGGGTGGAATATGTCCAGGAAAATCTCTTCAGCTGCTCCCAGGACGCCCAGGCCCAGATGGCGGAAATGATCCGGGAGCATAACCTGAACCGGGTGGTGGTGGCCGCGTGCAGCCCCTCCACCCATGCCCCCATCTTCCAGGACATGCTCAGAAACGCCGGCCTGAACAAATATCTCTTCGAGATGGCCAATATCCGCAACCAGTGCACCTGGGTGCATTTAAATGAACCGGGGGCGGCCACGGCAAAGTGCCAGGACCTGGTGAACATGGCGGTGGCCAAGGCCCGTCTGCTCCAGCCCCTGGAATACATCACTGTGGGCATCAACCGCAAGGCCCTGGTAATCGGCGGCGGCGTCACCGGCATGACTTCTGCCCTGGCCCTGGCGGATCAGGGCTATGAGGTGCACCTGGCGGAAAGAAAGGACCGCCTGGGCGGCAACGCCTTGAAGCTCCACACCACCTGGCGGGGAGGCCTGGTGCGGCCCAGGCTGGAGGCCTTGATGGACAAGGTGACCAAACACCCCCAGATCACCATCCATTACCACGCCATTGTGGAAGAGGTGTCCGGCATTGTGGGCAACTTTAACTCGAAACTCTCCACGGGCCAGACAATCAATCACGGCATCGTGGTCATTGCCATCGGCGCCGAACCTTATCGACCGGAAGGTCTATACCTGTACAAGCAGAATCCCAACGTGCTGCTGTCCCTGGACCTGGATCTGGAAATCACCAAAAAAAGCGAAAGGCTTAAGAAAGCCCAGGCCGCGGCCTTCATCCAGTGCGTGGGTTCCCGCACCCCGGAGCGGCCGTACTGCAACAAGGTGTGCTGCGCCCATGCGGTGGAAAATGCCATCAAACTGAAGGTGGTGAACCCGGACATGGATATCTATGTCTTCTACCGGGATATGCGCACCTATGGCGAACGGGAGACCATGTACCAGAGGGCCCGGGAGAAAGGGGTGATTTTTATCCGCTACCTCGTCGCCAACCCTCCCGTGGTGGAGGAGGCAGACGGCCGCATCAAGATCACGGTCATGGACCAGATTTTACAAAGACCGGTGGAATTCAGGGTGGACCTCCTGACCCTGGCCACCGCCATCATCCCCCATGAAAATGCGCCCCTGGCCGAACTTTACAAGATTAATTTGAACGCCGAAGGCTTTTTCACCGAGGCCCACGCCAAGATCAAGCCGGTGGAGGCCTCCACCGAAGGCATCTATCTGGCGGGACTCTGCCATTACCCTAAACCCTTGCAGGAATCCGTGGCCGAGGCCCTGGCCTGCGCCTCCCGGGCCAACACCATCCTTTCCCGGGAGTTTTTGCAACTGGAATCCATCATTTCCAACCCCATTGATGAAAACTGCGACGGCTGCGCCTTCTGTGTGGACGCCTGCCCCTTTAAGGCCATCACCTTGCTGGAATATATGAAAGACGGCAGCGTCAAAAAGACCGTGGAGGTGAACGCGGTGCAGTGCAAGGGCTGCGGCTCCTGTATGGCCACCTGCCCCAAACAGGGCATCTATGTGGCCGGCTTCACCCCGGAGCAGTTGGAGGCCCAGGTGGAGGCCGCGCTGGGGTTGATTTAGAAGCTATCAGCGGTCAGCTATCAGCTTTCAGCAAAGATTAGGATGTAGATGTAGGGTGGGCATTGCCCACCATATTCTTGAAGGTTCCAGAGGTGGATTACAATTCATAAAATAGCTAAACGGCAAAGAGCTATGCAAGGAGGGCTCAATTCCCATGATTGTAAAATTAGCTAATGTCATTATCTCTAGTATTCTGATTACTATTCGTGGCTGTTTTGCTGAGCAGCGTCAAATGCAGTTGGAACAGATGCGGATGCAAAAAGAGCAGATGCGCACCCAGCAGGAACAAAGACAGGAACAGAAACAAATGCAAATGGAGATGCAACAGCGGCAGGGTAAGCTTACTGAAAAACAGATTGAAGTCCTTGACAAAAAGGGAAGGTTGTTGGATGCAGAGCGTAAACAGCTTGAAGAATAAAAGCTGAAAGCTGACTGCTGAAAGCTTGGCGGCAATAAACCGGTGAGTTTACAAAAAGCCTTGGAGACTGCAAAACCGGGAGGGAAGGTTTAAAATCATGCAAGACCGATACGAACCCAGGATCATCGCCTTCTGCTGCAACTGGTGCTCCTATGCCGGGGCGGATTTGGCCGGGGTGTCCAGGATCCAGTACCCCCCCAACGCCCGCATCATCCGGGTGATGTGCTCCGGCATGGTGCACCCCAACCTGGTGATCAACGCGCTCACCAAGGGGGCGGACGGCGTTTTGGTGTGCGGCTGACACCTGGGCGAATGTCATTACCTGGAAGGTAATAAAAAAGCACAGGCTAGGGCGGAAGGCATCGACTTGATGCTGGAAGACTTCGGTCTGGAACCGGAGCGCTTCCGCCTGGAGTGGATTGCCTCGTCCGAGGCCCAAAAATTCGCCGATGTGATGACGGAGATGACGGAGGCCTTAAGGGCTTTGGGTCCCAGTCCATATAGTACCAGAGGGTAATATTTGTATTATTATAGAGGTGGCCTGCGACCGCCACCCCAGATTTCTGAGTAAAGTAAGTTAGAAAATTATTTTGTAGCCGCAGGCTTTAGCCTGCGCTGTCAAAGCGGTGATAAAAGAAAAACGTCACAGATTGCCAAAGGAATTTTATAAAGGTAAGGCCATCGTTGCCTTCACCCTGTGTATAAAAGACAGGTTGCCTATATTCAGCGACGCCGAAATTGTTAAGGTCTTTACCGATATTCTTACAGAGATAACCAAAAAATATAAATGTTTAATACCAGCTTTTTGTTTCATGCCCGACCACCAACATATTGTCATTACAGGGACTGATGATGAGGTGGATTTATTAAAAGTTGCGTCTAGTTATAAACAAAAGACAGGTTTCTGGATGACAAAAAATAAAATTGGCGCAAAATGGCAAAAAGACTTTTACGACCATGTTCTGAAAAAAGAGGAGAGCCTGACACCCGCAATCAGATATATCCTCGATAATCCGGTAAGAAAGGGAATTGTTTCTGATTGGCAGGAATATGCTTTTAAAGGTGCCATAGGTTGTGACCTTGAGGATATTTTAACCGGAATCGTTTAAGTTAACGAAAATTTTCAAAAGCGCAGGCTAAAGCCTGCGGCTACCAATGATAAACGAAAATAAAGGGGAGGGGGAGTGGACATACCCCTGGCCAAAAAGGTGGACGGCAAAAAATACCTGTGGGATGGTGGGACCTACGAAACCCAGGAGCAGGCTTCCCAAGCCATGCAGGCTTATGAAAAAGATGGCTTTGAAGTACAAATGTTTGTCGAAGAAGATCAGTATCTAGTTTATTCCAGGAGGGTAGCCACAGCCCCAAGCGCAGATTAATCCAAAAGAGTTTGCCCCAAAGGAGGGAAACGGATGCCGGTCAAAGTAGCGGAAGAGTGGTTGAACGCCTGTTCCGGTTGCGAGATTTCCATTCTCAATACCGGAGAGGCCCTGTTGGACTTGCTACCCCATTTAGATTTTGTCCACATACCGGTTTTGATTGACCACAAGTACTTTGGGCAAACCGGTGATAAGACCGTCATGGAGATCCCCGAAGCGGTGGTGGGTATTGTCTCCGGCGGCGTGCGCAACGAAGAGCACAAACATGTGGCCGAGGAGATGCGCCAGAAGGTCAAGATCCTCATTGCCCTTGGTTCTTGCGCGGCTTATGGCGGCATTCCCGCCCAGGCCAACATGTGGAAAAATGACGAGGTGTTCGATAAGGTTTTTCGCCACTGCGCCTCCACCGAGCCGTCCCCCAATCCCGAGCATCCCAATGTCCCCAAATGGACCAACAGTTGTCAGGCCTTGGACGAGGTGGTCAAGGTGGATATCACCATTCCCGGCTGCCCCCCTCACCCGGACTGGATTGCCGATGCCATCGGGGCGCTGTTGGCCGGCAAAACCGCCTGGGCCCTGCCGGAGCGGAGCGTGTGCGACACCTGCCCGGTGATCCGGGAAAAGAAATCTGGCGGCGGCCCCATCAAGCGCGCTTTTACCAATATCGACTTTGACCCGGAGCAGGGCCTTGATAAGATGCGCTGCATCAATGAGCAGGGGTTTCTCTGCCTGGGCCCGGTGACCCTGGCGGGTTGCGCCGGCAAGGAGGGGGTGCCCCGCTGCGTCCAGGCCCGCACCCCGTGCCGGGGCTGTTTCGGCCCCATCCGCAAAGGGGCCCGGCCCATGGTGGATATGATGGGTGCCTTGACCTCGGTGGGGTTGGATCCCAAAACCGTGGTGGATCGGCGGGCCATAATGAACCGGTATATCGGCGGGCACGGCTTCTTGGCACCACTACCGGCCCGGCCGGCCAGATGAGGGGGTGAGACACATGGGTAAAGTCATCAATATTCAACCGATCACGAGAATTGAAGGTCACGCCAAAGTGAGCATTCACCTGGATGACGCCGGCAATGTAACGGATACCAAGGTGCATGTCCAGGCCTTGCGGGGCTTTGAAAAATTCTGCGAGGGCCGGCCCGCGGAAGAAATGCCCCGCATCGTCTGCCACATCTGCGGCATCTGCCCATGGGCCCATCACCTGGCCTCGTCCAAGGCCACCGATGCCTGCTTCGGGGTGACGCCGCCTCCGGCCGCGGTCAAATTGCGCCGCCTGATGCAGTCCATCGCCTATATCGGCGACCGCATCCTGCATTTTTACTTTCTGGCCGCCCCGGACTTTGTCATCGGCCCGGACGCCGACTACTCCGTGCGCAACGTCATAGGCATCGTCAACGCCGCGCCCGACCTTGCCAAACAGGTGGTCAAATACCGGCAGATGACCGCTAACATGCTGGAGCACTTCGCCGGACGGGCCATCCATCCCACCCTGTCTTTGGTGGGGGGGGTCAGCAAGCCCATGACCGAGGCGGAGCGCCAAGAGATGCTGCCCCTGGCCAAGGAGCTCCTGGAATTTTCCAAGTTCACCATCAAATTCGCCAAGGACAACGTGTTCCCCAAATACCTGGACGCCATCAAGACCATCGGCGTCATCAAGGTGGGCTATCTGGGCACGGTCACCGCGGACGGCGCCCTGGACTTTTACGACGGCCACCTGCGGCTCATGAAGCCCGACGGGGCCTACGACGACTTCAAGTACGACGAATACCTGGACTACATCGGGGAATGGGTGGAGCCCTGGTCCTATCAAAAATTCCCCTATGCCAAGAAATGGGGCCAACTGAAACTGGACCTCAATGACCCGGTGGGGGTGTACCGCACCAACTGCCTGGCCCGCATCAACGTGGCCGACAAGATGGCCACGCCGCTGGCCCAGAAGGAGCTGGAGGAGTTTAGGGCCGCGTTCGGCCGTCCGGCGCACCTCACTCTCCTGTATCACTATGCCCGCTTGATTGAGCTGGTGCAGATCGCCGAGACCGCGGTGCAACTCCTGGAAGACCCGGAAATCACCAGCAAGGACATCCGGGCTGCGGTTACGCCCAAGGCGGGCCGGGGCATAGGCTGCGTGGAGGCCCCTCGGGGGACTCTCATCCATGACTACACCACCGATGCCGAGGGGCTCATCACCAACGTCAACCTGATTGTGGGCACCACGCACAATAACGCCGCCATCAACCTGTCGGTGAACCAGGCGGCCAAGGAGTTCATCAAGGCCGGCAAGTATGACCAGGGAATCCTGAACAAGGTGGAGATGGCCATACGCGCCTACGACCCGTGACTGAGCTGCGCCACTCACCGCCTGGATGGCGGTGT
>JAUXZG010000205.1 GCA_030694005.1 Desulfobaccales bacterium
AATAAGTGATTTTCGCCTCTTCCGAGGGCAGGCTTTCGTTGGCCCGGCGGGAGTCGTCCACCGCGGTCACATAATAGTGATAGGTCTGGCCTGGCTTCACCTGGGAATCCACAAAATACGGCTTTTTAAGCAGCTCCGGAGTCAGGCGGGTAAATTTCTCCTGCCCGGCGCCCCGGCGGTAAAGCCGGTAGCCCGCCAGATCCACCGCCGGACTGGGGTCCCACCGGAGTTCCACCCCCTTGCCGGTAGCCACCGCCACCAGGTTGAGCAAAGGCGGCGGGGCCGTCAGCTTCTGGGGCTCAGCCACCAAAGTCAGGGAATCGGCGCTTTCCAACAATTCGCCGCCTAAGCGGCGCAACGCCCGGACCTTGTAAGTATAAGGCACTTCGTTGAACACCGCCAGATCCTCAAAGCTGTTGATCGTCAGCGGCTCCGGATTAAGACGCAGCCAGCCGTCCTCCCCGGAGCGGCGGTAAATGCGGTAGCCCGCCAGGTCCTTAATCGGGCTGCCGTCTTGAAGCTGCGTCACCGGCAGCCAGGAAAGGCGCACCACTCTATCCCCGGCCTCGGCCTTGAAGTCCTGGGGCGCCCGGGGCAACACCCCCCACACGTGGCTTACCACCTTGGACCAGCCCCCCTTATAACCGTCCTGATCATAGGCCGCCACCCGATACCAGTAGCGCCGGTCCGGAACCAGAAGCCTGTCCTGATAAACAAAAGCTTCCCCCTTGACCTCCCCCTCCCGGGGATAAGCCAGGTCAATCTCGGCGATCATGACAAAATCATTGGGACAGGCTAACTCCGAGGCCACCCCCTTGACTTCCGCCCGATACACGCGGCAGCCCTGGACCTGGGTCAGGGGCTGGCCCAGGAGGTTTTCCCGGGGCAGAAGCCAACTGAGCACCAGGGCCTCCCCCTCCTGAGACAGACGGAATTCCCGCACCGCGGCGGGCAACACCTTGTCCGGCGCCAGGGGCGTCATCTTCTTCCCACACGCCCCGGTTAGAAGCACAAGGAGGATGAGGAGGATGGAAAGGAGATGGATTTTGGGGGGCGGGCTGGGGGAGCTTTTTTGTAAGGGCTCCCCCACCCTCCCCCAAACCCCCTCCCCACCCCCTTTAAGGGGGAGAGGGGTTATTAGAGGAGGCCGGAGCCGGCGGCCCCGGCCTCCTCTAACCAATAAGCCTAATAAATTTCCCTTCACAACTCTTTTTCCCTGCTTGAATCCCTGCCAGAAAAATCCCTACCTAAATTTTGACTTGGTGGCACAGGCGTCCCGCCGGTGCAGGGCACCGGCAAGATGCCGGTGCCACCAATGATCTCATGTAGGGTGGGCACTGCCCACCATAAAATACTTAAACGGGTTGGGAGGGGGGCTTTGGGGGAGGGCAGGGAGTTTAACACCCTGGCCCTCCCCCCAACCCCAATTCGTACACCACCC
>JAUXZG010000209.1 GCA_030694005.1 Desulfobaccales bacterium
GTTGATAGTCGCCGCCCTTGACCAGGATGTCAGGTTGGAGCGCGGTGATCAGTTCCAGGGGGGTGTCTTCCCCAAAGAGGACCACCTGATCTACACAGGCCAGAGCGGCCACTACCGCGGCTCGATCGTTCTCTGGGGTGATGGGCCTTCCCTGCCCCTTATCCAGGCGTTCCACCGAGGCGTCGGTGTTTACCCCCACGAGCAAAGCGTCCCCCAGGGAGCGGGCCTGCTCCAGATAGCGCACATGCCCCAGGTGCAGCAGGTCGAAACAGCCGTTGGTAAAGACCACCTTTTTCCCCCGGTCCTGGAGGGCACGGACCCAACGAGCCGCTTCTTCCCGATTCACTACCTTTTGCTTGGTGCTAAACTCGCTCATTTGTTCTTACCAATCTCTTGAGAGGGGATGGTAATAACTATAGGCTAGGTGCCCTCGCCCACAAAATAACAGCCGAGGGCGGCTGTTCCACATTTCCTCCCCCTCCCGAACCCCTTTATGGGGGCTGGGGAAGGCGGGGCCTTAACGTCCCGCCTTCCCCAGCCCAACAAAAACCCTTTATGGGTTGGGGGCGGGGGTTTGGGGGAGGATTGTAAGTGGGTCTGCGACCCCTGGCCCCCTCCCCCAAATAATCACTGCCTCATTCATGGCGCACCCGGGCGACGGTGAGGACTTCCACCTGTTGGGCGCCGGCTTTGCGGAGGACTCGGGCGCATTCTTTGGCAGTGGCCCCGGTGGTATAAAGGTCGTCCAGGAGCAGAATTCTTTTGCCTTTAACCTGTTCCGGGTGGGGGACGACAAAGGCACCCTTAACATTTTCCCGGCGCTGTTTGGGGTTGAGGCCGATCTGGGGTTTGGTGTGGCGCACCCGCACGATAACCTCCCGTCCCAGGGGGAGCTCCGGGAATCCCTGGGCCAGGAGCAGGGCCTGGTTGAAGCCCCGGGCCTTGAGGCGCCGGGGGTGCAGGGGCACGGGTATCAAAAGATCGGCCTTATCCAGCAACTGACGGCACCAGGGCTGGCTCAGCCAATATTTAAGCACCGGCAGGTAGGCCAGCTGGCGGCCGAACTTGAAGCGCTTGATAGCCGTGGCCGGTGGCCCTTCATAAATCGCCGCGGCCCTGGCCCGGCGAAAGGGGGGCGGGTCGGCTTGGCACTCACCGCACAGGTGGTCCGGCCCCTGCCGCGACTCAAAGACCTGGCTGCAGACGGGACACATGGGACTTCGAACCCACTCGATGCGCTCTTCACACCCCGGACACACCGCCACCGAGGCTTCCTGCTCCACCACCT
>JAUXZG010000211.1 GCA_030694005.1 Desulfobaccales bacterium
CCCCCCCCCACACCCCCCTCCCCCTAAATACAACACCGGAGGTCTGCTATGGAAGTGGCAGAGGTCGTCGTTTCGTCCCTGGTGCAGGGGGTTTATGTGGTCACCACCCGCCTGGACGACAAAATCAACGGCATGACTGCGGCCTGGGTCTCCCAGGTATCCTTCAAGCCGCTTTTGGTCATGGTGTCCATCGCCCCGCCGCGCTACTCTCATGACCTCATCAAAGGAAGCGGTATCTTTGCCATCAATGTGCTCACCAGCGAGCAGACGGACCTGGGGAAGCGTTTCGGTTACAAGAGCGGCCGCAAAGTGGACAAATTTGCCGGTCTTGATTATACCACCGGGGTCACCGGGGCCCCTATTCTGCCTCAGGCTTACGCTTACCTGGAGCTAAAACTGGTGGATACCTTCCCGGCCGGCGACCATGACCTCTTTGTGGGTGAGGTGGTGGCTGCCAAGATCCTTCACCCTGAGACCAGACCTCTAATCTTCATCAAGAGCGACTTCTTTTAAACCCTGGGGAGTCGGCCGGGGCGTGATAGGTGACGGTGCCCCGGCGGGTCCTGGCAAGACGGAAAAATAATTGACATCCGGTTTTTTTTGGTTTATTGGAAATTAATACCTTTGAGAATCTAGAAAGTATCTTTTCCAGGATCGGGGGCAAAAGGTGGATTTGGGGGATGTGGGGGTAATATGCCTGAACGGCGAAATCAAGGGGGTCTGTGAGAATTGCCTGTGGTGGGAATGGGATGCCAAGAAGCAACAATGCTCTAACTGGCAGTATCCCGTCTGTCCCATCTATTGGCAGAAGCTCTTCGACAGAATTCCCTGATTACGGTTTTGCCTGGATTTCCGGCCTAACTTGGGGTTGAAGCCCTCAGACGCCGGCTTAACAGGTCGGCCTGTCTAAGGGGCAGGGGAATCCGGTAGCGTCTGACGCAAGTTAGCACAATCTGTCGGCTCTCCGGCAAGGTGAGGCGATGACCGACGGAGAGATAAAGGGGCTTCTTGCCGCTAACGGTGCGCAGGATCAGCCCCACGACTTTTCCCTGCCAAATCAGGGGACTTACGGCCCCGGCTTCCCAGTCCGGCTCCTCCCCTTTACCCACCAGGCGACTTTTGGCCACCCCGATGGTGGGAATATTCAGTACCAGCCCCAGATGCGAGGCCAGGCCCAGGCCCCGGGGATGAGCAATCCCCTGGCCGTCCACCAACAGCACGTCCGGTTTTTGCTTAAGTCGCGTAAACGCCGCCGCCAGGATGGGCACTTCCCGGAAACTGAGTAACCCGGTGCGGTAAGGAAAAGGGCAGACCCCGGAAACCCCTGCCTCTTCAATGAGCTCCAACTCCGGAAAACTGTAGACCGCGACGGCCCCGAAGATTTGCCGGTCCTGCCGGTCGCAGATGGCGTCGGCGCCAGCCACATAACGAGGCAGCCTGAACAGAGGGGTCAGCTCCACCCGACGCCGCAACACCTCCTGGAGGGCCACCGCCTCCTGATAGCTTTTGGGCCAGGAATTTAAAGGGGTTTTCATCATGATAGGTTTTTGGGGAGGGGGCTAAGGGCCGCAGGCCCACTTACAATCCTCCCCCAAGCCCCTTCCCCCAATCCCTTAAGTTTTAGCTGGGGAAGTCGGGGGAACCGCGTTCCCCCGGCCCTCCCCTCAAATCACTCTATCACCCCTCACGCACGCACCAGTTCGGCGCTGTAGTTGAAGGCGCCGTCCCGTTTCAGCAGTTTCCCCTGCCGCCACTCCAGGATCCAGCCGCTTTCTCCTTTGCCGCCGAAGGGCAGGCGCAGGGGGGTGAAAAGAAAGTTCGGGTTGTCGTACACCATGCCGAAGTTTTTTATAAGGGCCTCCTTAGCGCCGGGGGGCGGAGAACCGAAATAAGCCACCAGAAAGGGGTAGCGGCTGGCCAGGACCCGGGCCACCGCGTCGGCGTCGGCAGCCACCGGGGTCAGCGCCAGAAACGGGCCGAAAAGTTCCAGGTCCGGAGGCTCCTCGGTTTCCACCAGAAAAGGCCCCTGCCACTCGCCTTCCTGGCGAGGGGGGACCAAGAAACGGGGTTTTTTCATCAGGGCGGCCAGGGCCCGATCCAGCAGGGCCCGGGTGCGCGCTACCTTGAGGGGGCCGATCCAGGTGGCGGGATCCCGGGGGTCTCCCACCCGAATCTCCGACATTTGTTTAAGGATCAGCTTTTTGACCTCCGGATAAATATCCTGGTGAATATAAGCCCTTTTCAGGGTGGTGCAGTACTGGCCGCCGTTGATGAAGGCCCGGCGCACCACAAATCTCACCGCGGCCTTTAAGGGGGCGTCCTTAAACAGGAGAACCGGTGGCAGGCCGCTGGGGCCGGCGAAAAAAAGCTTATCGAAGGCGTGGGCCTCCTTAGCGTAAACGGCTCCCACCTCGCCGCCGCCGGAAATAAAAAAGACCCGCACTTCGGGATCGTGCACGCAGTGTTGGCCGAAGGTGCGGTTATCCATGCCGGTCACCGCCTGAATCTCGGCGAACGGCGCCACCACCTCCGCCAGCAACTTCGCGGTGCGGGGGGTCAGAGAAGAACAACTGTACCGGAAGCGGTTGCCCCCCAACAGCGCCGCGCCACCCACCCGGGCCAGCATGATGGGCGGCGCGTCATAGGGAAAGATGGCGGCCACGGTGCCGTAAGGGGATTTGCCCTCCACCTGGGGCACCTCCAAGGCCATGGTGTGTAGATGCTCCACCGCCAGGTCCACCTCGAGGCCGGCGATGGTGCCGGGGGTGCCGGTGTCCTCCCCGGCTGCGGTGACCAGGGCCTCCCGGCGAACAGCCAGGCGTTCAGCCAATTGCCGCAACAACTCAAGCCGCGCTTCAATCTCAGGAGACATCTCTGAATTACCCCTTATAAGCCGGTTTTGATGCTCTCGGCCATAATCTCCAGGGAGGGCTTCCCCCTCAAAATGAGGATGGGTATTTACCGAAAGTCTTTTTTAAAAAATAACATAAATTAAGACCTCTGCAAAAAGCGGTTTAAGTATCATTTAGCAAATGGAGTGATAATATGTAAAACAGCCGCCCTCGGCGGTGATTTCGCCGGCGAGGGCACCGGCTCTAAATTTCCCTGGCTGGTTGATGCCTTTGGCTTTCTAAGGGACAATTTTTCAGAGCTTTCAACTTGCTTAGGCTTCAGGAAAAAATGCCCCCCGGCCGGGAACCACGGAGGGTCGGGCCGTCAATCTACCCATGGACCGCTTCATGTGAAAATTGGTATTTTCTCCTTGACATGAAAGAAGGCTGGCCTATAATCAAATTCGGTTTGGTAAAAACCCTTTTCTTTATGGCATAAATTTTATATATAAGTAATTGAGTAGATAATAAATCTCTAGCCCCCTGATAACCTATAAATTCAGGGATTTTACTGGGTTAGGCAATATAGCCGATGGTCGGCGAAAGAGACTCAACGCCGATCCCTGCTTGCCTGTAAAGCCAATTATCAAGGCTCATACATCTCATATGGAGGGAGAATGCCATGGGAGAGGCTATTAAGGTAGACAGAAAGAACCGCAAGATCCCGGTAGTCCCGGAGATGGCGGATCGCTGTTATACCTGTGGCACCTGCGGCGGCGGCTGCCCCGCCACCGGCCTGGTCCCCGGTTGGGACCCCAGGAAGGCCATACGGGCAATAGTTTTCGGGATGGAACAGGAGGTCATCGATTCCAAGTGGCCTTGGGTGTGCACCCTGTGCGGCCGGTGCCAGTACCAGTGCCCCATGGGCATCCAGTTGATGCGGACTTTCAGGGCCTGCCGCACCGCCCGGGCCCGGGACAAGGTGCCCGGCCCCATACACAAGGGTACCATGATGAATCTCGAGAGGGGCAACAATCTCGGGATCCCCAGGGATGACTTTCTGTTTCTGCTGGCGGAGCTGGGAGTGGAGATGGAAAACGATGAAGAGCAGCCCTGCCCCGGCTTTTATGTGCCGGTGGACAAAGAAGGGGCCAACATCATTGTCACCATCAACTCCAAGGAGCCCTTCGGCGAGCCGGACGACATGAAGTTCTGGTGGCGCATCTTCTACGCCGCCAAGGAAGACTGGACCGTGTCCTCCGTCAACTGGGAAGGCGTCAACTGGGGGCTGTTCTCCGGGGACGACCCCAGCATGAAGATCCAGGTGGCCCGCGTCATCGAGAATGCAAGGCGACTAAAGGCGAAAACCATCTTGTACCCCGAATGAGGGCACGCCTACTTTGCAACCCGGTCCGGGTTCAAAAATTGGTTTCCGGAAGTCTACGACGAATTCAAAGTGGTGAGCATCTTTGACCTGCTGAAGGAATACATTGAGAGCGGCAGGATCAAGCTGGATAAGTCCAAGATCCACCATACCTACACGGTGCACGATCCATGTAACTACGTGCGCAAATCCCAGATAGCCTTCGGGGACAACTACGGTGAGCTGTCCCGCTGGGTCGCCAAGCAGTGCATCGACGAAAGTCTCTATCGGGAAATGTGTGAAGATTACATGAACAACTTCTGCTGCGGCGCCGGGGGCGGCGCCTGGGCCATGCCCTACGACGAGGAGCGTCTGGCCTACGGCAAGGTCAAGGCGGACCAGATCAAGGACACCGGCGCCGAAATTGTCATCGCCCCCTGCCACAACTGCCGGGACCAGATCATGAAAGGTCTGCCCAAGGTCCACGACATGGGCAACTACCATGAGACCCTGTACACCTGGGAACTGGTGGCCAAGGCCCTGGTCATCGAGCCCTGGAGCCAGGAAGAAATCGACAAGGCCCACGCGGAGCGGGATGCCCAGTTTGAGAGGGATGGCGTTGAACTCGAGGAAGAGGAATAGGCATTAACTAGAGCCTAACACCTTTCCTTCATCTTTGAGGAGCCTGGTGAACCAGAGGTTGACCAGGCTCTTTTTTTGCCGGTAGGTTTGGAGGATGTGAGTTATGGGGGGAGGGGCAGGGACCTCAGGTCCCTGCCCTCGTGCCAATAATCCATCACTTCGGCCCTCCAGGTTGCATTTCCTATTTTTCCGCCTTAAATTAGCCTCAAGGAGAACTCCCATGAAGAAATCCATCGGTCCCAGGACCTTGGCCTTTCCCACCCCGGTCTGGGTGGTGGGGACTTATGACCAGGCCGGCAAACCCAATGTGATGACCGCCGCCTGGGCGGGCATTTGCTGCTCCAAGCCGCCGTGCGTGG
>JAUXZG010000226.1 GCA_030694005.1 Desulfobaccales bacterium
AAGACGATCTTACCCTTGGTAGGTTCCAGGATCAGGCTGGTGCAAAGCAACATCGTGGTCTTGCCCGAGCCGCTGGGTCCCAGGAGGGCCAACAAATCCCCGGCAGACACCGAGAGAGAAACGTCCGCCAAAGCTCGCGCCGCCAAACGGCCCGAGCCGAAAACTTTGGTTAGGCCTTCGATGCTGAGGACTTCCATCAATGCCCTCCCAACGCCATGGCGGGTTGGATCTTTAAGGCCTGCCAGAGACCTAAAATGCTGGCCAGGATACCGCCCCCGAAGGCCACCAAAAAGGTTAGCAGGTCATCGCCGGGCACTCTCAAAATGGTCTTGGGAAAAAGCTGATAGGTGCTCTGGATCAGGGCCAGGCCTAATAAAAAGGCGCTGATGGTTAACAGCAGGGACTGTTCCATGACCAGGCGCACGATGACCCCGTTGGGGGCGCCGATGAGTTTCATGACCGCGATGCTGCGGATTTTTTCCATAGTAAAGGTATAGATCACCAGGGAAACGATGACTACCGAGATGAGCGACAGCAGAGTGCGGAAGAGCAAGAGCTGCTTGGTCATGCCGGCCAGCCGCCCTTTCAACATTAACTGCACCTCTTCCTGGGTGGTGAACACGGAAAAATAGAGCCAGTTCTCAATGTGGCGCGCCACCGCGGCGCGATCCGCCCCGGGTTGCAACCGCACCAGGATAGCATTGATAATGTGGGTATCCGGCTGCAACTTGGGCAGCAATTTTTCCGACAGCGAGGGAAATAATTAGGCCTGGCCCGAGAGGGTGCGAAGCGATCGCTCCCGCTGATTGCGCACCTCTTCATTGTCTTTTTGATAGAGAACTTCCTGGGCATCAGGCAAAGATAAGTATACCAAGGGCTCCCCGTTCGTATCGAGCGCCCCCCGGGTGATACCTACTACCGTATAGGTGTGCAGGCCCAAGAGAAGCCTGTCTCCCAGGCGCACGCCCAATTTGGCGTCGGCCACCATTTCGTAATGGGCGCGCCCGATATTCCTCCCGGCATAGATCTTTTGCGGCCCTCCCAGCCCCCCGAAGACATCGTAGCCGATGATGCTGAAGTGCCGGCTCTGGCCCCCCACTTGCCTTTCTACGGTGTAATAAATGAAGGGACTGGCCTTCTCCACCCCAGGGACGGCCTTAACGCTATAATGGTAATACTCGGGCATGGAGGACTGCTCGTTGAAAGGCCCGCCCCGATAACGTTCCACCACCCAGAGGTCGGGGTTGGTAGCCTTAATGACTGCGGTGCCTTCGTAGATATTGCCGCGATAGAGGCCGTTCATGGCCAGGACGATGGTAAACAACAGGCCTACCCCGATCACCGTGGCGATAAACCGACCTTTGTGGAGCTTGAGGTCATAGACCGCTAAATCCATCAGTCCTCCTGGGAGGCGATGGTCTTGACTTCCAGCCGGATTTTTTTACCGGGTATAATCCCGGAGGGGTTAATGACTACCAAATCCCCCTCCTGCAAGCCTTCCAATACCGCCGTCCTTTTCCCGTCTTGCAGCCCCAGGGAAATTTTTTGGAAGCGCACCAGGCCCTTATCCGCCACCAGGACGCCTTTGTGGCCGTTTCTGGTGGTGATGGCGGACAGAGGCACTGCCGCCGCGGTCTGGCCCCCGGTATTGATGTCCACTTCAGCCTCCTCGCCAATGACCAGGGGATCGGGCAGAGCGGCAAATTTCACGTTCACTTCCAATTCCCGGGTCACCGTGTCCGCTTCCTTATTGAGGCGGACGACCTCGCCTTGAAAGGACCTGCCGGAGCGCAGTTTAATCTTGGCTTTTTGCCCTTCCCGTAGTTGGGCTACCAGGGTTTGGTCGATCCAGGCCGCCACCCAGATCTGGTCAAGGTCAACCATCTGGAAGATGGGGTTCCCCGGAGACACGGTGTTGCCCACTTCCGCCTTGCGCACGGTAATCAAGCCGTCCATGGGCGCCAGAATACGCGTGTAGTTATGAAGCGCCTCGGCCGCGTGGGTTTCGGATTGGGCCTGGGCCTGGGCCGCCTCCAGAGCCGCCACGGTGCCCCGGGTGGCCGCCACCTCGCTTTCTGCCACCTTTAGTTGGGCTTTGGTGGTGTCAAAGGCCGCCTGGGAGATATAGCCGGGTTTAAATACTTCCAGGTCCCGCTGGTAATTGCTTTGGGCGAGGGCCAAGTTTGCCTGGGACTTGGCCAAATCAGCCTGGGCCCGCGCCAGTTCTCGCTGGGCGCGGCTTTTAGCCGCGTGGGCCACGGCGGTGCGGGCTTTTAATTCCACGGAGTCAAGTTCTGCGAGGAGTTGGCCCTTCTGCACCCTATCACCTTGGTCTGCATAGAGCTTTTCTAAAATCCCGGTAATCTTGGTGCTTACCACTACCGATACCCTGGATTGCACCGTGCCCGGCCCGTGGACTTGACCCTGGATTTCTAGCTGTTGCACTGCGACGACCGGCACCGGCGGGCAATACCAGAATAGCCTATAGCCCAATAATATGATGATAAGAACGCCCCCCGCGGCTCCAACCGCCTTCTTGCCCCCAGGTATTTTCACTTCTGCGCACCTCCCCGGTCGCCTTGTTGAGAAGCCTCCAATTGGCCGAAGCCGATTATTTGCTTGACCCGCGCCTTGCCGATCTCATAGGCCACGGCATATCTGATAAAGTTGAAGCGCGAACCGGTCAACTCCACCTGCGCCTGGAGCACGTCCAGACCGATGGCCTTGCCGTGCCGGTAAAGGGTTTGGGCGCTGGCATAGGCTTCTTCATTGGTGGTCAGGGTTTGCCGGGAGGTAACCACCCCCTGGCGGGCATTTTCCTGGTCTTTCCAGGCGGCCGTCAAATCCACCTTGAGCCCATTGAGACGGTCCCGCTTTTTCTCCAGCAACTGCAGGTTTTGGGAAGAGGCCTTAGCCACCTGGGCCTTGGTTAAGCCACCCTCGAAAAAGGGAAACTCCATAAAGACTCCTGCCAGCCATTCCGGTTTAGTGCCTCCCAGGTCCCGGTGGCGCACATCGCTGCTGGCCTGGAGGCTGACTTCCGGGAAATAGCCCCCCCGGGCGGCTTTAATCAAGGCTTGACTTTGCGCCAGTTCAATATCAAGTCTCTTAATCTCCGGGTTATCTTTTAGCGCTTTCTGCCACAACGATTCAATATCGGCAGCCGCGGCGAACTCTTGGGGTAAATGCCCTCTGATATCCACCTGAATCTGCTCCTTCAGCCCCAGGGTGCGGGCCAAAATCTCCCGCGCCAGGCTCACGGCGTTTTCCCCCTCCACCTTAGCCTGTGCTGCCTCGGACACCTGGGATTGGGCCCGAAAAGAATCCAGGTGGGTAACTTTGCCGGCTTTAAAAAAGCCCTCGGTGAGCTTGGCAAACCCCTGCCGTTGTTGCAAGGTTTCCCGGGCCACTTTCAGGTTCTCCCTGGCTTCAATAAAACGATAAAAGGCCTCAGTAACCGTAAATGCTACTTCTTCCGCAGTCCTTTGGACTTCCTCTTTCTGGGCCTTACTGCCGGTTTTGGCGGCCTGGGTATTATAGTAGGTCTTTAAGCCGTCAAATATTATTTGCTTCCCGGTAACGCCGGTATACCCCTCTCTTTTGAACAGTTCGATATTGGTGAGGCCGCCCCCGGAAGAAAATCGATTAGGCGGCTGTCTATCATAGTAGGATAACAGCACGAGCCGGGGGAAAAACTTGGACCGGGCCGCCTGGTAGTCCGCCAGCAATTCCTGGATCTTCTCCCGGCTGGCGCCCAGGACCGGATTATACTGTCGGGCCAGGGCCAGGCAATCCTCCAGGCTCAGGGCCTGATAATCCTGGGCCCGCGCTGCGGGCCTCCCGGTCTGGAGAATAATCAAGACCCAGACCATCGCCACAAGCCCGCGGAGACACTTTGATTTGAAGGGCATGATGACCTCCCAGGGGAGGGACAAGGGGTTTGCGGATCCCTTAAAAGGTTGCGATAGAGGGGAGAACGGGTGTCACCTGCTCTCTACAGCCTCATCCAAAGGAAGGATGGTTGAAGGAGGGCCCAGGAGTCCAGGCCCCGGCACCCTCCTTCAGAAGGGGATATTAGTTTATTTTTACCAACCGCCACCGCGGCCCATACCGCCACCGGGACACATGGCCATGCCCATGCCACCGGGGCCGCCCATGCCCATACCGGCACCCTGACCTTTGCCCATGGGGCCTTGGGGACAGATCTTCCTGGCCTGCATCTTGAAGGCCACGGCCTTCTCCTGCATCTGTTCTCTCAAAGCATTTAACTCTTTCTGCTTGGCCAGAATCTGCTTCTCGTCCGGATTCTCGGCCCGCCAGAGAGCCGCCAACTCGGTCCGCTTGAGCATCATTTCCTTACGCAGGCTGGCAGTGTCATTCAAAAACTTCTGTTTAAGGTCAAACAACTGGCCGGCCTGCTCCGTGGTAAGATTCATCGCCCCTGGCCCGCAGCCCCAGGGCCGCGCCCAGGAGGAGGCGGCCAAAGTCAGGCTCAAACTCAAAGCCAGCAGTAACACCAAAGATAACTTGCCTTTCTTCATGTCAATTAACTCCTCATCTTAATTCTTTAGGATTTTAAGCCCGGGGTTTCCGGCCTTTACCTAATAAAACCCCAAAATCCCCAGAACCCGGCGCGGGAGGTGGAAAAAATTGAGGGGAAGGTGGGGGAACGCAGTTCCCCCACCCTCCCCTCAAACTCCCCTCCCCACCCCCTTTAAGGGGGCCGGGGAAGGAGGGGCCTTTGGCCCCCACCTTCCCCGGCCTTTTTAAACCCATAAGGGATTGGGGGTGGGGGTGTGGGGGAGTTTTTTGTAAGGGTAAGGGCCTGCGGCCCTTAGCCCCCTCCCCCACTCTCCTCCTCAAACAATAACGCGCCCAGTTCGGGCCAGCCTTTTACTTCGATAAAAGGGTGAGGTAGACGGTTCCAGGGTTGGGCAAAGAGGATGGGGGTGATGCCGTGCTGGGCCAGGGGCCAGCAGGTTTCCAGGCGGTCTTCCACGAAAAACTCAATGCCGTGGTCTTTAAGGTAGTGCAGTTTGGTGTCCGGGTCGCCGGTGGCCAGCACCCGGATAACTTCAGGCGGCACCGTCTCCAGGGTGCGGTGCAGCCAGGTGGTGATGGGCGTGGCCCGGTCCCGGGCGGTGACGAATAACAGGGGCGCCTCCTGGGCCAACCGGGTGAGCACCGGCACCGCGTGGGGGAAGGGTTCCACGGGCAGCTCATGGGGGCGGTCGATGAGTTCCCTGATAAGGGCGTCGATAATCCAGGGTTCCAGGTCCAGGCATTCTTCTAAATAAAAAGTGGTGATGTGCTCGTAGCGCAGGTGGTGGCCCTTATCGTAGCGCTGCCGGGCCAGGTTAAGAAAGGTGGTCATGATGTCCGCCACCACCCCGTCGATGTCGAAGGCCAGGCGGTCTTTGGGGATGCGGGGAATCCCTGGTCTTTTAGGGAGAAGACTCCTGTGAGGCTGGGGCCGGGAGGGCTTTTTGAATTTATTTTGGTTCATGGTTCCGCTTCGGCAAGGATTCCAAGATTTCCAGGACTTCTTCTTCGGTTAGATCATACCAATTCACGTAGGCGTCAGCCACCGCGAAGGACCACCCGCCCCGGACATTGAGGCAGACGAGGCGGTCCATTAGGGGCAGGAGTTCCGCCGCGGTGCGGGCCGAGGCGGTGGGCACGGCCACGATGATTTCTCCGGGGTTCCGGCCTCTCAGAAACTTGATGGCCGCCCGCATGGTGTACCCCGAGGCCAGGCCGTCATCCACGATGAGGGTAGGCCGCCCGGCCAGGTCCGGGTAAGGCCGGCCGCCCCGGAGCCGGGCTTCCCGCTGCCTCAAGGCGGCCAGGGTTTTTTGTAACTGGGCCTCGATCTCCTGGGGGGAGAGGGGCACCCGGCGGAGCAATTCTTCGTTAAGGACGGCCTGGCCCGCCGGGTCCAGGGCACCGAAGCCGGCTTCCGTAGTCCAGGGAAGCTGAATCTTCCGCGCGATGACCAGGTCCAGGGGAACTTTTAAGACCCGGGCGATTTCTGCGCCCACCGGCACGCCGCCCGCCGGAATGGCAAAGAGATGAACCTCATGGCCATAGTATTCCAGCAGTCTGGCCGCCAGCCGGCGGCCGGCGTCAGTGCGGTCCTTAAAGACATAAAGGCGATCCCTTAAGCCAGGGTCTTCAACCAGTGTTCCCATTGTATTTCTTCTAAAGGCACGGCTCGCCGTGCCCCTGCCGGGTTCACCCCCACCCTGGCCCTCCCCCAAATCACTTTCTCAAAATCCTGTTAAGATTGTTCCCATTGGCGGTGGAAGTCCTCTTGTAGGGCGTTCACCCGCTGGCGGAATTCTTCCTGGCTGAGGCGGGCCCCGGCGAGGCCTCCTTTAAGATTGATCTCGGAAAGATAAACCTGGCCCTGGGGGCTTAAGAGCAGGTCCAGGATGGCGTAAGGAAATCTTCCCCGGGTCATGACCCGGCGGCAAAATTCCACCTGTTCCACATTTAGGGTGTTAGGGATGGCTGAGCCGCCCTGAAAGAGATTCTTCCGGAAGCTGTGGGGGTTGAGGCGTTCGTAGGACTCCAGGTAATCCCCCAATGCCACCACCCTCAAGTCCCGGGCCTCGGGCACAAGGGGTTGCACCACCAGGGGGTAGGGCAAACCTTGCAAAGCCGCCAGGCTGTAAAGGACTTCCAGAGAGGGCCACAGGCTCACGCCCAAGCCCAGGTTGGCCCGGTCCCTTTTGGTGACTACCTGTCCCATTTCCTGGGAGTGAAAGTCAGGCAGATGGGCGGCCAGGTCCGCCAGAACGTAAGCCACAAAAGTGCCGGGGACCATGAATTCTCCCAGGACTTCGGCCTGGGCCGCCTTGGAGCGGCTTAAGTGCTGGGCCAAAGCCGCGGGGAAGCAGGCCACCCCCCGGTCCAGCAGATCCAGCAACTTGATCTCTTCGGCGGGACGCAGGGCCAGGGGGCCGATCACCGCGTCCCCGGCCTGAAGTTGCCGATAGTATTTGCGGAAATCAGTGATGGTGCGGACTATTATTCGGTCTCGCGACATTGCCGCCTCAGGGGGAGGCCAGTTTGAGCCGGGAGGGGGACGCCAGTTTAACCCTTGGCCGGGGGGCTGAGAGGTTACCTTTATCAGGTTTCGGCACGCGGTCCTGGCGGACATAAATGTCGTAATAATCAACCTGGGCAATGCGCCGCCAACCCCGCTTCAACAGGGCCGGGGAGTAAACCTGTTTGAATACCCCCTTCCCGAAGCATCCCAGGATCAACAGGTCGGCTCCCACCCGGTTGAAATCATAAGGTTTCTGTCGCGGATTCAGCAACACTATCCGTTCCGGAGTGGACTCCACAAAGAAATACGGCGGCATCAAATGTATGCGATGGTCATCGTCTAAGAAGGCCAGTTCATATTCCGGAGTTTCGATGAGACAGTCCCGAGACACATGGGCCCGCAGGTAGTTCACCAGACGAGAAGGGGAATCGGCCCGGGATTTCAAGATTTGGGCCAGATAATCCACCGCCGGCAGGGGGTATACCATCAGCAGGGCCAACAGCATCCCGGGGACCAGCCAGGCCGGGAGGCGGCGGCCCAAAGGGGCAGTGAGCCGCGCCATCGCCTGGCGGACGAAATGGGCGGCCAGCGGGCTGGCCAGGAATAAGGCCGGCAAGGCGAACCGGTGCCAATAAACCGCATTCAGATAAAACAGGCTCCAGAGAAGAAAATTCCCTACCCAAAGTTTGGCCCCGAACGAGACGGCCTCTTTCTTCCAGAGCCAGCAGGCTCCTAAAATTCCCAGCCAGAAAAGGGGATGCCCCAACAGATAGGTGACGCTCTCCGGGTAGAGCCGGCCGATGGTAAAAGGCGTGAAAAACTCGTGGCACAAGAGCTTCTTCTGAAGGAAGAAATGTAGGATGGCGGCTTTAAGGCCCCCCAAAATGAACCATTTAAGGAGGACATAGGCCAAAAGCGGCAGGGCCAGCCCCAGGCTATAAGCCAGGAGCCGCTTTACCAATTGCCCTTTATCCCGCCAACTCTGTTGAGCCAACACCACCAGGGGGGGCAGGAAGGCCAGGCCGTAAAATTCTTTGGCGTCGAAGGCCAGCCCTAAGCAAAGCCCCCCCAGAAAGAGGGGGAGCAGGGAAACCTCCTCCAGGGCCTTGACTAAAAGCCAGGTGCCCAAGAGAAAGAGGGCCAGGCCGGGGATATCCCCCAGGACCGAGCGGCCCCAGTAAAAGGCATCGGTGCCCAAGAGGGCCAGGGCCACGGCTCCCAGGGCGGTAACCGGGCCCACCAGACGCCGGGCCCCCAGATATAAGGCCAGGAAGGCCAGGACCAGGTAAGCTCCGGCCACCAAGCGCCCGGGGACCAACCCCACCCCCAGGAGGCGGTAGGCCAGGGCCACCGGCAAGATCACCGCCGGCCCGGCGCTGATGCGGAAGTCCAGATCGTTCAATTGATCCGGACTTTGCACCGTAAAGGCATACCGCCCATGCTGCACCAGATTGGCGGCGGTCTCAGAAAAAATGCCCTCATCCCACCAGATGGTGGGGTAATTGGCCAGGTTATAGAAGCTCCCCACCAACACCAGGACCGCCAACAACAGCCCCACCCCAAAGGCTGGGGAAAAGAGGCGCATGCGAGGGTTACTGAGGTTCACAGGCCTTCATTCCTTGGTGAGCGACAATTTGGTAAGTTCTAATGGACACATCCTTTCCTCATTATCACCAGGATGGCCCCAATGAATGGCTGACAATCCTCACGGCACCCACTCCAATCAAAAAGCCTGCCTTATTATAAGGCAGGCTTTATTTTGTTTAAAAGAAAAATTATTCAGGCAACTGAGGGAGAAAGATATCACAGGCCGACGATGTGCCGATGCAATTCCTTGGTCTTGGCCATCCTGGCCTGGTCCCTGTCCTGGACCAAGGCCGTTAAGCGATCCTGGATGCGTTGATAAAAGGGGCCATTGATGTCTTCACCCCGCTGGTGGGCGTCAATGAGCTGCCGGTAACAACAGATCATGCGGGAGATCATGGAGACCGCATACTCCCGACCCTGGACCTTGACGGTAGCCAGCCCCAGGTTAAGATAGGCCTTCAGTTCATCGCCCAGGATGGCAAAGGCCACATTGGGTTGCCGCCGGATCCGCTCGTTGATTTCGGCGATTTTATCTTCCGGATGGCCCCGCCGAAGGAGCAATTTGTGGCGTTGGGCCTCGCTCAAGAGGCAGAGGCGAAAACAACTGCCGCTGCGGTCCGGCCAGCCCTCGTATTCCACGATTTCATTGCCGTCCTCATCGCGATAGACCTTGCGGATATAGGAATCGGCGATGAGTTCGTGGAACATGCAGTTACCCACCCCGCCGATACAGCGGTTGCCGTGGACCAGGACCTCGGTCTTCAGCCCCAGGGCATCCGCCTCCTGTTTAAAGCGGGCCAGCTTCTCCACCGTATTGATTTCGGTGGAGACCACCAGTTGCGTGGCCCCATAGGATTTAAACCGGGCCATCTCCTCGGCGGTCTGGATATTACAGCCAACGCTGGCGTGGATGACCAGCTCCGGAAACCGCCGGTTAACCTCTTGCATCACCGCCGGGGTTTTGACGATCACCCCTTCGATACCGAAGTGGGCGTACTTTTCTACCTTGGTAAGAACCAGGGAAAGTTTCTCCGGCGGGATCTCGGCGTTTAAGGCCACCCGCACTTTCCCCTGGTAATCGGCGGCGATCCGAACGGCTTCACCGATCCGGCTATCTTCCAGCTCCCATTCGCATTTCCGGCGACTGAAACCCTTGGCCCCAACATAGACGGCGTTGGCGCCGTTTTTAAAAACCCCCTCCACCATTTCCAGGCTGCCGCCTGGAGCTAATAGTTCGTTAATCATGATTGCCCACACCTCCCTGAGCCTTCCCAACAAAGGTTCCTAGGCTCTGCGAACTTCCTTACGCCAGTGCCTCTGGTAACCCCCAGGTATGGTGGGTTCCTGCCCCGCGCCGACTTGCTGTCGGATAATCGGCACTTTGCCGAACTCCGGCAGGGAGAACATATTTCTAGAATTGTGATTATATTTTATGTCAAGCACAATCTTTTTTCAATTCCTAATAATAAAAAATAACGTCAAATTTCACAAAATCAATAGTAAACCCACCTGATTAACCGATTGTTGCAAAAATGTAATGGTTAGTGGGGGGAGGGCCAGGAACTTTTTTGTAAGGGGTCCCTGCCCTCCCCCCACACCCCCCTCCCAACCCGTGTAAGGGGCCGGAAAAGGCTGAGCCTTCGGCTCCGACTTCTCCGGCCTAATCTTAAGGGATTGGGGGTGGGGGTTTGGGGGGGGGATTGTAAGTGGGGCCGCGCCCCTTAGCCCCCTCCCCCAAAAGCCTTATCCCCCCATCTAACCCCGCAGGTAAGTGATGGCCAAAACGAAAGCCAGCCCCACTTCCACCGCCCAGGTGAGAAAGTAAATCAACAGCTCCATGCGGGAGCCGTAATCCGGCTCCAGCAGGATGCGGTTGGGATCCCTTAAGATATCCCAGGAAGTCAAGGGTTTCTGGGCAACCATAATTTTCTCCTTTCTAAAAGAAGTCGGCCAGAAGCTGGTTTATAGGCCGGGTGGTTATCTGTGATGCTAAGGGGCCGGCCCTCAAGGCCGGGTGAGCTTCTTCCAGGGTGGGGCGAGTTTTCCGGTAAATCACCCCGATGGGGATGCGCTCCCCCCACTCCTTGGCCTTCTGATAGGCCCAAAGCTCGTTTTCCGGGTCATACCCCGGCTCTGCTTCCACCCGGTAGACCCGCTGCCGATACCACTCATAGGTGTTAACCTTGTTGAAAGAAACGCACGGCTGCAACACTTCCAGCAAGGAGAAGCCCTGGTGGGTGAGGGCTTGTTTATAAAGGCCGGTGAGATGTTCCCCATCTCCCGCAAAGCCTCGGCCCACCCAGGAGCCGTCCTGGGCCACGGCCAGGGCCAGGGCGTGCAGGGGCGGGTAAGGCACCCCGGCAGGCTGGAGCACGGTCTTGAAACCCTGGTCGCTGGTGGGGGAGGCCTGTCCCTTGGTCAGGCCGTAGACCTGGTTGTTGTGCACCACTAAAGTGAGGTCGGGATTGCGGCGCAAGGTGGCCAATAGGTGGTTGCCCCCCTCGCCGTAGCAATCCCCGTCCCCGGCCACCGCCACCACCTTGAGGGCCGGATTGGCCAGCCTGGCCCCGGTGGCCACCGGCAAAGTGCGGCCATGCAGGCCGTTGAAGGTGTGGCATTTGAGATAGTGGGGGAACTTGCCCGACTGGCCGATGCCCGAGACCAGCAGAAGCTCCTCCGGCCGGACTTCCAGTTCCGCCAGGGCTTGTTTGAAGGCCTTGAGCATGGGGAAATTGCCGCAGCCCGGACACCAGGCCGACTCTATCCCGTTATATAACTCCAGCGGCAGCATGGTTTTCCTTAGATGTGCCCCTTTAGCTCCTTGAGGATATATTCCGGAGTAAAGGGAGTGCCGTCATATTTCAGGACCAGGTGGTCCGCGGCCAGGCCGGTCTCCTGGCGCAGCAGGCGGTTCAGCTGGCCGGTGGCGTTCATCTCCACCAGCACCAGCTTTTTGGTCCCGCTCAAGGCGGCCGTGGCCACGGCCCGGGGGAAGGGCCACAGTTCGCTTAAGTGCACCAGCCGGGCCGGGGTGCCGCTCTCATTTAAGCGGTCCACCGCTTCGGCCACCGGCCCCAGGCTGGAGCCCCAACAGGCCAGGGTCAGGGGGGCATCGGCCGCCCCGACGGTGGTAATACCGTTAAGCTCCTGGACCAGGGTTTCAAGTTTGCGCAAGCGCTTGTCGTGCATCTTGACCCGCACCGTCAGGTCCTCGGTGAGATGGCCGTCCGGGGTGTGTTCGTCCGAGTCGGCCACCACCACCTGAGGGCCGAACCCGGGCAGCCGCCGGGGGGAGATGCCGGACTCGGTAAAGGCATAACGCTCATATGGGTCTGAAGCCGGCCCGGACGCCGGGGCCGGCTGGGCCTGAACTTCCGGAAACTCCGAGGCCGTATGGGTAAACTGGGTATCGCCGAAATATTGGTCGGTGAGCAAAAACACCGGTATCTGATAGCGCTCCGCCAGGTGAAAGGCCTTGACCGCCAGGGCAAAGCCCTGGGCCGGAGTGCCCGGGGCCAACACCGCCCGGGGAGAATCGCCTTGCCCGGCGTAAAGCACAAAACTCAGGTCCCCCTGCTCGGTGCGGGTGGGCAAACCGGTACTGGGACCGGGGCGCATGGCCTCCACGATGACCAACGGCGTCTCGGTCATGGCCGCCAACCCCAGGGCCTCGGTCATCAGGCAAAAACCGCCCCCGGAGGTGCCGGTCATGGCCCGGGCCCCGGCATAAGAGGCGCCGATGGCCATATTGATGGCGGCGATTTCGTCTTCCGCCTGCTCCACCACCACCCCCCAGCGGACCGCCCGCTGGCCGATGGTGTTCAGCACACTGGTCCAAGGGGTCATGGGATAGCCGCTGATGAAGTTGAGTCCGGCCGCCAGGGCCCCCAGGGCCAGGGCTTCGTGGCCGCTGATCAACAGGCGCGGCTTGGAAGGCGGTGTCAGGTAGGCCAGAGAGACCCGAAAGCCCTGGGTCTTGGCCAACTCATATCCCCGGGTGGCGGCCTTTAAATTCCACTCCACCACCTGGGCACCCTTATCCGCAAAGGTTTCTGTAAGGAGCGTTAACAGCGGGGCCAGGGAGGCCTTAAACAAACCCAGCACCGCGCCGCAGGCCCCGGCGTTCACCGCTATCTCCCCGGCCTGGGTCCCGGGCAGAAGAGCCTCATGGGTCAGAGCCACGGCGGGCCGGCCCGCGGGCAACTCCTTGACCCGAGCGGCGTCATAGATGATGACGCCCTCCGGCGAGAGTTCTGCCTGGTGGAGGGTGACGGTCTCCTGGTTCAGGGCCACGAGCAGGTCTACGCCCTCCCGGGAAGCCATCAGGGGCCGGTCCGCCACCCGGATCTGGTTAAAGAGATGGCCCCCCCGGATGCGGGATTGATAGTCCTGAACAAACAGCACCTGGGCGCCCTGACGCACCAGGGCCTTGGCCAGGGGCAAGGTGATGGCGTGCACCCCCTGGCCCGCAGCCCCGCCTATCAAGATGTTCAGGTCAATAGCCATATTTCTGCCTTTCCCGGCACAGACCGATCTGATTGTGAATAATTACTCAAAGAGAGGCGGTTGTCAATGAGAAAGGACTGGAAACCAGGAAAGCCGGCAAGCTAAACGGAGGATTGGGTGGGAGAGGGGCTAAGGGGGAGTTTTGCATTCGGCGGTCAGCTTTCAGCTTTTTCCATAAATTAAACGCGTAAATTTCTTTTATTAGCTGATAGCTGAATGCTGGTTTTCCCTAGCCCTCCCCCGGTGGTTAATTTTTATTATTCCAGCTTTTGACGGAGTTCCAGAGTTTCTGGAGCAGGCCCTCGTTTTCCGGGTTTGCCGTGGCTTGCACCGGCGACTCGGACTCTTCCTTGGCCAACTCGTTAAGCAGGTGCTGCTGCCGGGGCGTGAGGTGGCGGGGCACGATAACCTTTACCTCCACCAGCAGGTCGCCCCGGCTGGACCCCTTGGGATAGGGCACTCCCTGACCACGCAGGCGGATGATCTCCCCCGGTTGGGTGCCGGGCGGGATGACCAGTTCCTGGGAATCCTTCAAGGTGGGGATGGTGAGGCGGGTGCCCAGAGTGGCCTGGGCCACGGAGATAGGCACCTGGAGGTAGAGGTCATAGCCGTCCCGGCGAAAAAGTTCGTGGGGCCTGACCGTTAGGACGATGTATAGATCCCCCGGCGGACCGCCGTTAAAGCCGTCATTGCCTTCCCCGGCCATGACCAGGTGGGTGCCTCGATCCACCCCGGGGGGAACCTTGACCTTGAGCTTTTTCTTTTCCCGCACGCGGCCCTCGCCACCACAGGTGGGGCAGGCCTCCGCGAAAAACTCTTTGCGCCCCTGGCAACGGGAACAGGTGGTGGTGATCTGGAAGAAACCGTGGCTGCGGGACACCACCCCCCGGCCGCCGCATTGGGGGCAGGGGATTTTCCGGGTGCCGGGTTTGGCCCCCTCGCCGCCGCAAGTGCGGCAGTTGACCTCCCGGGGCACCTCCACCATGACCTCGGTGCCTAAGGCGGCGTCCAGAAAGCCCAGGGTCAGGTCGTACCTGAGGTCGCTGCCTGCCTGGGGCTGGGGATAAAGCCTCCCTCCCTGGTTGCCGAAACCGAAGATATCGCCAAAACCGAAAATATCGCTGAAGGCCCGGAAAATATCGGTGGCGTCCCTAAACCCGGTGAACCCGGTGGAGGACAGCCCTTCATGCCCGTAAAGATCGTACAGGCGGCGCTTTTCCGGGTCATGCAGGACTTCGTAGGCCTCGGCGGCTTCCTTGAATCTCTCCTCCGCCTCCTTGTTGCCGGGATTGCGGTCCGGGTGGTACTTGAGGGCTATCTGGCGATACTTCTTTTTGATCTCTTCGGTATCGGCATGGCGGGGCACCCCCAGGATGCGGTAATAATCCTTATGGTTAACAGGCATAACTAGTTAAGTGAGGCGCGCTTTCACCGCCTTGGTTTTATCTCCCAATTTTACTTCCTTATCCCGGCGATCGTCAATGGTGATGTGGGTCACGACCCGCTTAACCCCCCGACCGAAAGGCAGTTCATGCAGGGCCTGGGCCAGTTTCAGCAATTCCTGGGGATCTCCCTGGACCACCGTGCCCATATCGCTGAGATAATGGGGAATATCTTCTTTTTGCAAATACTTGATCAGTTCGGCGACATAATCGCCCACGCTGGGGGAACCCAGACCCAGGGGAATGACGCTGATTTCCATGATGGCCATGTATTCCTCCGACCGGCAGCCAGTTGGGTTTAATTGTAGTCTATCCGGAAGGCCGACACCCCTTAAAAAAAATTAGGGGAAAAAGGTGAAAGGGGGAAGCGGCGAAAGGGGGTATTTCGCTTTTTTTACCCTTTTCGCCCTTTACCCTTTTACCCTTTTCCCCCAAAAGTATTTATGACGCCACCAGGCGGCGCACCGCTTCTTTGAGACGACGCAGGTCGTAGGACTTGGCGACAAAGTCATCGCCACCCCAGGTGGACAGGTTGGGGGGAGGGAGACAATGGGAATAAAAAATTATCCGGGTATCCCTTTTCGAACCCTTAATGATCCTGCCGGTTTCCAGCCCGGACATATCCTTGAGCAGGAATTCTAAAATGACCACATCAGGCTTAAAGGAATCCACCAGGCGCGCCACTTCCGCGCCCTCGCCGGTGTCTTCCACCTCATAGCCCTCATCCTGCAGTTCTTCCCGGCAGAGCTGCCGGATGTGGGGTTCGCTGTCCGCCACCAGGATTCGCGACATGGCTTGGCACCTCCTGCGTGCCGCGGTGCTCCCCCAATTGACAATTTTAATATAAGTCTTGTTTCCCCTCTTGTCCAGTTACCCAATATAAGGTGCAAGCGCTTTTAAGACTTTCCGGCGAAGCGAGCCAACCATCAGCCTCTTAAAAGACTGGGGCAGCAGGGAAGGGAAGATTGGCAGCGGTTATTGAGGGCACGGTCCCACTACTTTTTTCAGCCTTCCTCTTCTTCCGGCTCCCCTGGGCCGGATGGCAGTCCTTTACCCCGGCAGGCCCGCCAGCGGGCCACTAATTCCTTTTCCTGGCCTTCTTCGCCAGGCTCATAAAAGGGTTCGGCGGCCACCTCCTCCGGCAGGTAGTCCTGGGCCACATAGTGGCCGGGGAAATCGTGGGGATATTTATAACCCGCCCCATGCCCCAGCGCCTTAGCGTCCCGGTGGGTATCTTGCAAGGGAGCGGGCACCCGAATAACGCCCTTTTCCTCCAGAGTCGCCTGGGCCTTAAAATAGGCCTGGGTGGAGTTGCTTTTGGGGGCCAGGGCCAGATACATGGTGGCCTGGGCCAGGTGATATACCGCTTCCGGCAGACCCACCCAGGTTAAAGCCTGGGCCGCCGCGGCCACCTGCACCAGGGCCTGGGGGTCGGCCAGCCCCACATCCTCCGAGGCCAGGATAAAAAGCCGGCGCATGATGAGGCGGGGGTCTTCCCCGGCCTTGAGCAGCCGGGCCAGCCAGTAGAGGGCCGCGTCCACGTCAGAACCCCGCACGCTTTTGATGAACGCGGACAGGGTATCGTAATGAGCGTCCCCCTCTTTGTCATAAATTAATTCCCGCCGGGGCAGGCACTCCCGGGCCACCTCCAGACCCACCCGGATCTTGCCTGCCTCTCCCGGCTCTGTGCTCAGAACCGCCAGCTCCAGGGCGTTCAAAGCCCGCCGGGCGTCCCCGCCGGCCATCCGGGCCAGGTAATTAAGGGCCTCTTCGGCGACCTCAGTGGCCACCGCCCCCAGGCCCTGTTCCCGGTCGGTGAGGGCACGGTTAAGAATGGCGCGGATCTCTTCTTCCTTGAGCGGCTCGAAGATGAAGACCCGGGCCCGGGACAATAACGGCCCGATTACTTCAAAATAGGGGTTCTCCGTGGTGGCCCCGATGAGGGTAATCAGCCCTTCTTCCACATGGGGCAACAGGGCGTCCTGCTGGGCTTTGTTAAACCGGTGGATTTCGTCGATGAGCACCACCGTGCGGCGTCCCCGGGCTTGCTCTTTTTTGGCCTCCTCCACCAACCGGCGCAGGTCCGCGACGCCGGACATGACCGCGCTTAAGTTAAAAAACTGGCAGTCCAGGGTGCGGGCCATCACCCGGGCTAAGGTGGTTTTGCCGGTCCCGGGTGGACCCCAAAAGATCATGGAGGAAAACAGCCGGCCGGCCTTAAGCGCCCGCCACAGCAAACGCCCTTCGCCCACCAGATGCTGCTGGCCGACAAACTCCGCCAGCGTCCGGGGCCTGAGCCGGGCCGCCAGCGGCTGGGGCGGCGCAAATAAGGGGGCGGTTTTCTGGTCCATAGACTTGGGATATTGGGGGGAGGGCAGGAACCACTTATAAAAAAGTCCCTGGCCCTCCCCCCACACTCATTCTTCAAATCCCCAGCTAATTACCTTTGAAAATCCTCGGGATATATTGTGATTACAGTAGATTTTGTGATATAGTAACAAAAAACTACGCAGTAACCAAGAGGCGCCGCCATGTTCGGTTATAGTTGGGGAACTCTTCTCATCATTTTGGTCATTGTTTTATTGCTTTTCGGCCCGAAACGCCTGCCTGAACTGGGCGAAAGCATCGGCAAGGCCATCAAAAGCTTCAAAAAGGCCCACGACGAAGGGCCCGAGGTCCTGCCTCCCAAAGAAGGCACCCCAGGCGCCACCGCGTCCCCGGCCCCCCCCCAGGCGGCCACCTGTCCCCAGTGTCATAAAGACCTTTCCGGGGAATTCGCCTTCTGTCCCCACTGCGGCCACCGCCTGAAGGCCTGAATCTAGGGGGTTGAGCTTTGTTCGTCTCCTTTGAGCAGTTGGTCCTGCTGCTGCTCCTGGCCTTTATTCTCTTCGGTCCCGAAAAACTCCCGGAATACGCCAAAAAACTGGGCCGGCTGGTGGCTCGCCTGCGACAGGCCAGCTCGGAGATGACCCAACAGGTGCAGCAACCTTTGAAAAATCTTCAAGATCATCTTGAGTCCCCTAAAATATACCCTGACATAACCTGTCCCCAATGCCGGCAAACCCTGGATCATGATTTTATCTTCTGCCCCCACTGCGGCCACCGCCTGAAAGAGGGGCCAGGCCCCCAGCAGCTGGGGGGCTGAGATTTTGTTGAGGGGAGGGTCGGGGGAACGCGGTTCCCCCGACCTCCCCTCAAACTCCCCTCCCAACCCCCTTTAAAGGGGCTGGGGAAGGCGGGGCCGATGGCCCCGACTCCCCCCCCCCCAACCATTCCAGTGCCAACGGAGGCGCAGCCGTGATTAGGTCCGTAAGGGATGATGAGGTAGAGGAAGTTCTGGACATCATCAATGATGCCGCCCTGGCCTATAAAGGGGTGATCCCTCCGGATTGCTGGCACGAACCGTACATGTCCAGGGAAGAGTTGTGGGCAGAAATCGACGCCGGCGTAAAATTTTGGAGTTATGAACTAGAATGCCGATCAGTAGGAGTGATGGGGCGCCAAGAGCTTCAGAAAGTGACCCTGATCCGGCATGCCTATGTCCGGACCGGCGCCCAGCTGCGGGGGATCGGGGCCGGATTATTGGCTCATCTGCGCCAGGGGGTCCCTCAGCCCATCCTGGTGGGTACCTGGGCCGCGGCCTGGTGGGCTATCCGCTTTTATGAGAAACACGGCTTTAAGTTGGTGTCAACTGAGGAGAAAGACCGGCTGCTCTCTACCTACTGGTCCATTTCCCCACGCCAGATCGAGACCTCGGTAGTCCTGGCGGATGAGAGATGGTTCGGTCGAGCCTTGTGATGTGTCTATCAATTAATATGATTTGCTCTTAGGCCACTGTCATTCTGAACGGAGCGCAGCGGAGTGAAGAATCTAGATTCTTCGCTGCGCTCAGAATGACATTTTTCAGACATATTATTTATGGAACGCATCACTACTTTCCCGAAAGAAGACCAACAGCCGTGAAGAAATGTCCATATTGTGGTGAGGAAATTAAGAGGGAGTTAATTAGATGTTATTATTGCCACGAATGGCTGCCGGTAGAGGCAAAAGAGCCCGCGAATATTGCCCCAAAGGAACAGTCATCGCTTAAATTCATTGCCAAGCATTATTAGTTTATCATTAACTGCATAATATTTGGGTTTATCATATATCTGGCCGGCACCTATATTCTTGATATTCTCGCTCAAAAACCTGATATCACCTTTTTTTAATAATGACCCCGGTGTGGGCCATATTAATAGTGCTTTATTGGTTTTTACTGATGTAATCTTCTTTCAGTCTCCTCATAACTCAACTACTTCCGAATTGACCGGCTGGCCCATAAAGAGACCGGCCAGTTGCTGAAAACGGGGAGTGAGGTCGGTGGTGAGATAGCGCCGCTGGCCGCCCCGGCTCAGGCGGCCCTCCATCTCGGGATGACGCCGCAAATAATCCACCAGTTTGGCCGCGGTCACCTGCCCGGAACAGATCAACTCCCGCCCATTCCCCATAATGCCTCGGATCTGGTCCTTCAATATGGAATAATGGGTGCAACCCAATATCAAGGTATCCACCCGAGCCGCCTTAAGCGGCGCCAAATAACGCCGCAAAATCATGGCGGTGCCTTCCCAGTCTTGCTCTCCCGCCTCAATCAAAGGCACCAGTAACGGGCAGGCCTGCTGGATCACCTCCACCGTGGGGTCCAGTTTTTTTAGTTCCAGTTCGAATGATTGGGACGCCACCGTGCCCTCAGTGCCGATGACCCCGATGCGTTTGCTGCGACTTTTGGCCAGAGCTTCCTCCACCGTGGGAATCACCACCCCCAACACCCGATTCTCGTGGTAATGAACCGGTAAATAGACCTGCTGAATGGTCCGCAAGGCCTTGGCCGAGGCCGTGTGACAGGCCAGGATGATCAAGCGGCAGCCCTGACGGAACAGGTAATCCACCGCCTGCTCCGTGAACCTGAGCACCACCCGGTCCGACCGGGTGCCATAGGGAATCCTGGCATTGTCCCCTAAATATAAATAATCATACCCCGGCAGAAGCTGCAAAAACTCCCGCAGGACCACCAAACCCCCAAAACCCGAATCAAAGACGCCGATCATGATGTATAGGTGTAGGTTTTGGGGGAGGCAGGGACCCCTTACAAAAAAGGTCCCTGGCCCTCCCCCCAATAGCCTTACTCCGACAGCCTCAGCAAAGTGCCCCGTTTAAGGGCGTTTTTCAGCGTTTGGTAGAGCAGAGCGTAGCTGATGAAGATGTATATCACACTTTGCAAGAAGCCGTAAAGCAGGGGGTGTGCGGAGGCCAGGGGAAAGCCGTAGAAGTGTCGGAAGTAGTCCAGAAAATAGGTGAGGGGAATAAGTTGCGCCAGTTGGCGGGCGCCGGGGGGAAGGACGCTTACCGGGTAATAAAGTCCGCACAACAGCAGAATGAGGTAAGAGAAGGCCCAGGCCGCCACTTCAGCCCGTTGGCCAAAACGCAGCACCAGGGCCAGGACCAGCGCCCCGATAATAAAGGCATTCAGAAATATCCCCAAAAGGAAGAGGATCAGCCCGGCAACTCCCGGGCGCCCCAACTCCATATCGAAAAGCCAGGTGCTCAAAAACCCCATGAGGACAAAGACCAACAGTCCCCGCACCAACCCCACCAGACCGGAGCCCAACAGGATATGGGACAGCCGGATGGGAGCCATAAATTCGTGTTTCAGGCTCTTGGCCCAGACGGAGTAAAGGAGGGCGTAAGACAGGTCCAGTTGGGCGATCTGGATGGTGTTCATGGACACCGCGCCGATGAGGATGAAGGTCACGGTAGCCACGTCCAGTTGGAGAAAGCGGGTGAGCAGGCCCACGGAAAAAATGGCCACCCCGGGCCAGAAAAACATCTCAAACACCGCAAAGACATTGCGCCGGTTCACCAGGGCGCTGCGCACCGCGAAGCCCCAGATTTTATTTAAGTCAGTGGGTAATTTCACGGTAAATCTCTTCCAGGTCTACTTCCTGAAGGTGCACTTCGGCGACCGGTTTCTGGGTTTGGGCAATGGCCTCCAGGATGGGAGCCAGTCTTACTTCCGCCCGATCCACTCTTAGGTCCACCCGGCCAGGTTGCACTTTGAAGCTCAACACCCCGGGAAGGCGGCCATAGTCAAGCGGGGCCGGGCTGTCCGGGAATATCAGGCTAATCCGGTCCCCCAGCCTCAACCGCTGCTGCAATTCGGCAAGGCCCCCCCGGGCCAGCAAACGGCCTTCTTTTAAGAAAGCCACCTCGCCGCAAAGCATCTCCGCCTCCCGTAAATTGTGGGTGGTAAGCAGGATGGTCAGGCCGGTCTGCCGGTTGAGGCGCAGGATTTCCTCCCTAAGATGCTGGGCCATCTCCGGGTCCAAACCGGTGGTGGGTTCGTCCAAAAAAAGCAGCTCCGGAGTATTGATCAGGGCCTTGGCCAGGCCCAGTCGCTGCTTGAGGCCGGTGGACAGCCGTTCAAAGGTCACCCGGCGGTGGCTGGTCAAGTCGAAAAGCTCTAAAAGCTCTTCAATCCTGGCGGCCAAAGTCCGGCCGCCCAAACCATAGAGGCGGCCGTAAAACCGCAAATTTTCCTCCGCGGTGAGACACCATAAGAAATGGGCGCCGCTGGCCGCCAGATTGATTCGCTCCCTAAGAAGGGTGGCCTGCCTGACCACATCCAACCCCAGGACTTGGGCCTGACCGGCGTCCGGGAGCAGCAAACCGGCCAAAATGGAAATAAAGGTGGTCTTCCCCGCGCCATTGGGCCCCAAGATGCCGAAAATGGCCCCGGCCCCTACCTCCAGATCCACCTCCCGCAATACCGGCTTTAACGGCCCCCACAGCCGCTCCCGAAACGACTTAACAATCCCCTGCGCTAGAATCGCGGTTTGCATGGTTGTTAGGTGGTTGGGGGGAGGGCCAGGGACCTGAGGTCCCTGCCCTCCCCCAAGAAGTTTACCAAATCCCCGCGCCCCGGCCAAGGTTTTCTGGGGGTGGGGGGGGTGGCTTGCAAACTTGTGTGGGTTGCGGTAGATTAGCAAGCAATGGACCAGGAAGAGAGGATCGTCAATCCCCGGCGGCAGATGGAGGATTTGGGGCTGGAGGTGGGGTTAAGGCCCCGCACCCTGTCCGAGTTTGTGGGCCAGGAGGAGCTGCGCCGCAACCTGGAAATCGCCATGATTGCGGCCCGGGCCCGGGGCGAGGCGGTGGACCACATCCTGGTGCACGGCCCCCCGGGTTTGGGGAAGACCACTTTGGCTTATATCATTGCCAACGAGATGGGGGGCGGAATTAAGACCACTTCCGGGCCGGTGGTGGAGCGGGCCGGAGACCTGGCAGCCCTGCTCACCAACTTGCAGCCCCGGGATGTGCTGTTTATTGATGAAGTCCACCGTTTGCCCACGGTGGTGGAGGAAATCCTTTACCCGGCCATGGAGGATTTCCGCCTGGATTTGATTATCGGCCAGGGGCCCGGGGCCCGCTCCCTGAAGCTGGAACTGCCCCACTTCACCCTGGTGGGGGCCACCACCCGGGCGGGCCTGTTGACCCCGGCCTTGAGGGACCGTTTCGGCTTGATGCTCCGGGTAGATTTCTACAGTCCGGAGGAGTTGGTTCACATCACCCGGCGGGCCGCCCAGGTGTTGGGGGTGGAAGTTGACAACGAAGGGGCCTGGGAAATCGCCCGGCGCGCCCGGGGCACCCCCCGCATTGCCAACCGGCTGCTCAAAAGGGTGCGGGACTACGCCCAGGTGCACGGCGACGGGCGCGTCAACCGGGAAGTGGCCGACGCCGCCCTCACTATGCTGGAAGTGGACCAACTGGGCCTGGACCGCATGGACCGCCAGATTCTCCTCACTATCTTAGAAAAATATGACGGCGGCCCGGTGGGCCTGGGCACCCTGGCCGCGGCCCTGTGCGAGGAGGAAGACACCTTGGAAGATGTGTATGAACCCTTCCTGATCCAGAGCGGTTTTCTGCAACGCACCCCCCGGGGCCGCATGGTCACCAGCCGGACTATGGAATATTTCGACAAAGTTCCCCCAAAAGGCTCTTATCGCAAGTTGTTTTAAGACAATTGGGTCAAATTATTAATTGGGGTATCAAATAGGTTCCACTGGCTATAAACCTTTCTAGAGGAAAAATCCCCTCTAACCCCCCTTTAAAGCAGGGGGGAACACATTGGAAAAGTTAAAAAGTCCCCCTTTTCTAAAGGGGGATTTAGGGGGATTTTTAAACGGTCTTCCATTGCAAAATGTAATTTATTTTATGCACTGATTAATAATTAAGTGTTGCATTCACTTGGCCCCCTGCCGCCATTGTAGTCGTACTGACCGGATCGTCTCCCCCCGCCTGGGCTATTGTGCATCTTGTATCCGCGCTAATTTCCGCGAGGTGTGGCCCCAGATTGAGGCTCTGCATCAGGAGAGCCGCCGGGCCTTTGGCTTGCCCCTCTCTCCGCCTCAAGATCCCCAGGGCAAAAGTTGCACCCTGTGTTTCCATGCCTGCCGCATTCCGGAAGGGGGGTATGGTTTTTGCGGGGCCAGAAGGGTGGAAGGTGGGCATTTAAAGGGCGGCAACCCGACCGGCGCGGGTTTAAGCTACTATTACGACCCCCTGCCCACCAACTGCGTGGCCGACTGGTTCTGTCCCGGGGGCACTGGGCGGGGCTACCCTAAATACGCCTGCCGGGACGGCCCGGAGCGGGGCTATACCAACCTGGCGGTCTTTTACCACGCCTGCAATTTCAACTGCCTTTTTTGCCAGAACTGGACCTTTAAGAAAGCCACATTCAAAGGGGAAAAGGTTTCGGCTCAGGAACTGGCGGGCGCGGTCAGGAAGAACACCGCCTGCATCTGTTATTTCGGGGGCGACCCCACGCCCCAGTTGCCCCACGCCCTGGCCACGGCCCGGCTGGCCCTGGCCGCGGCAAACCAAGCCGGGCGTATTCTGCGCATCTGCTGGGAAACCAACGGGGCCATGCAGGCCCAGTGGCTGAAGCCCCTGGTGGAAAGGTCCTTAGAAAACGGCGGGATCATCAAGTTTGACTTGAAGGCCTTCAGCGAGGAAGTACATAAGGCCCTGTGCGGGGTGTCCAACGCCCAGACCCTGAAGAACTTCGCGCTCCTGGCGGCCCGGCTAGGGGAGCGTCCGGAAGTGCCTTTGTTGACCGCCAGCACCCTGTTGGTGCCGGGCTATGTGGACTTAGACGAAATTCACGGCCTGGCCCGCTTCATCGCCGCGCTTAACCCGGACATCCCTTACAGCCTGCTGGGCTTCTACCCAAACTTTTTCATGGGGGACCTGCCCGTCACCTCTCGAAATTTTGCCTTGCAAGCCAAACAGGTGGCCGAGGAGGCCGGGGTGCGGCAGGTGCACCTGGGGAATGTGCATTTGTTATATTAGCTAGCTGTGGGAAGGAAAAAGTAATAATGGTGGGCAGTGCCCACCCTACATTTCTGTAAGTGGACAACCCAGAGCAAGGAGAAGGTAATTAAGGGTGGGGGCGCACAGGCGAGACGCCTGTGCCACTTGATTTATTGCCTACGGCGGGCACGGAGGCCTGCCCCACTGATGCCAAAGAAATGAAGAGGGAGGGCCGGTGGCCTTCCCTTTCTTTGTCATATGGGGTTGGGGGTGGGGGTTTGGGGGAGTTTTTTGTAAGGGCAGGGGGCCACTGCCCCCTGGCCCCCTCCCCCTAGCACACGTCGCTCTATCCCGCGCTGGCTTTGGGTTGTTTGGCCAGCCAGGCGGCCCGGGCCTGGTGATTCACCGGGCTGGGGCCCAGTTTATAGACCCGCTCGGTCATTTCCTTGGCAATGGCCGCGAACTTCGGCCCTTCCGAGGACGACAGGTTGAACATCTCCAGCCGTTCCGGCTCCAGGCCCATGGCGATAAAGTCCTTTTTTACTTTATGCACCCGTTTCTTAGCCCGGATATTGCCGCTCAAGTAATGGCATTCGCCCTCCAGGCAGCCGGCCACAAAGACCGCGTCGGCCCCGCCCTCAAAGGCCTTGAGCAAATGGATGATGTCCACCCGGCCGGTGCAGGGCATCAGGAGGATTTTGATATCCGGGGGATATTGCAGTCGCATCGAACCTGCCAGGTCCGCGGCGCTGTAAGCTCAGTAGCGGCAACAAAACCCGATGATTTTGGGTGCGAATTCGCTAGTCATGGCTTCTCCTTTCCTTAACCCGCGGCCAGGGCCAGTTCCTGGGCGATGATCTGGGCATCGGTGAAGTGCTTCAGGGTAATGGCCTTGGCCGGGCATTCCGAGACGCACACGCCGCAACCTTGACACTTGGCCGGGTCGATATAGGCGGCATCCACCTGGTAATCAATGACTGGCACATTATAGGGACAGGCGCGCACGCAGGTGAGGCACACGGCGCATTTGTCCTGATCCACCTCAGCCACCACGCCGCCCACGGACACGGTGTCCTGGGCCAGGAAGGTGGCGGCCCGGCCCGCGGCGGCCTTGGCCTGGGTGATGGACTCGTCAATGGGCTTGGGATAGTGGGCCAGCCCGGCCAGGAAGATGCCGTCCGTGGGGAAATCCACCGGCCGCAGCTTGGCGTGGGCCTCGTTAAAGAAGCCTTCGGCGTTTCTGGGCAACTTGAAGATCTCGCCCAACTCATCCGTGGGGTTGGGCAGCACCGCAGAGGCCAGGGTGAGCAGGTCCGGTTTCAAAATTACAGGCATTCCTAAGATGGGGTCGGTCACCGTTACCTGGATGCCGCCTTCCGGGGTCTTGTCCACCTGGGGCTTGCCTTCCAGGTCGAAGCGGATGAACACCACCCCCAGCTCCCGGGCCTCTTTGTAGAGCAGCTCTTTTTCGCCATAGGTGCGCAGGTCCCGGTAGAGGATAAAGACATCCAGGTCCGGGTTGAGCTTTTTGAGTTCAATGGCGCTTTCCACCGAATGGGTGCAGCACAGGCGGCTGCAGTAAGGGCGCTCCGGCTCCCGGCTGCCCACGCACTGGATGAACACGGCCTGCCCGGCCTGGTTCAGCCGGGGATCCTTGTCGACAATGGCCTTATCCAGTTCCAGCGAGGTCATGACATTGGGGTGCTGGCCGTAGAGGTATTCGTCAGGCGACAGGCCGTAACCGCCCGTGGCCATGATGGTCACCCCGTGTTCCAGGTCCCGCTCGCCCGCCGGAGTGGTGACGATGGTCTTGAAATTGCCGACGAAGCCCCTGGTGTCCTTGATGGCCGAGTTGAACAGGACTTCGATATTCGGGTGATTTTCTACAGTTTTGATCAGGTCTTCCAGATAGCCCCGATAATTGTAACCCCGGGAGCTGACCACCAGGTTCCAGGCGTTGCCGCCCAGGCGGTCGGTTTTCTCCACCAGGTAGGCCTGAAAGCCCATATCGGCGAGGGAGCGGGCCGCTTCCAGGCCGGCCACCCCGCCGCCGATGACGATGCCGGATTTGGACACCGGGAACTGCATTTTGTGGAGCGGCTCCAGTTTGACCAGCCGCGCGGCCACGCCCCGCACCAGGTCCTTGGCCTTCTCCAGGGCCTTTTCGGGCTCATGCATGTGCACCCAGGAATCCTGGTCCCGAATGTTGGCCATCTCAAAGAGGTAGGGGTTCAGCCCCACCTGGCGGATGGTCTCCATGAACATGGGGGCGTGGGTGCGGGGGCTGCAGGAGGCCACCAGGACCCGGTTCAGTTTGTGTTCTTCAATGGCCTGCAGGATTTTATCCTGGGTGTCTGCCGAGCAGGTGAACAGGTTCTGGTCGGCAAAGACCACGTTAGGCAGGGTGGCGGCATATTCCGTCAGAGTGGGGACATCGATCACCCCGCCGATGTTGATGCCGCAGTTGCAGACAAAGACGCCGATCCTGGGCTCCTCGCCGCTGACATCTCTTTCCGGCGGCAGGACCTGGACCTTGATGTCCTGGTTGCGGGCTGCAGCCAGCAGTTCCCCGGCCACCGCCGCGGCGGCGGAGGCCTCCATGACGGATTGGGGAATGTCCTTGGGGGCCTGGAAAACGCCGCAGGTATAGATACCCGGCTTGCTGGTGCTCACCGGGGTAAAGGGCGACGTAGCGGCAAAGCGGGTCTCCAGCTTGACGTCGATCCCCAGGGTGGCGGCCACCTGCAAGGCGTCCTTGGAGGTCTCCAGGCCCACAGAGAGCACCACCATGTCAAAGTCTTCCACCTTGATCTCCCCGGTTTCCGTGAGATAGCGGATGCGCACATTGTCAGATTCCGGAATTGGGTCGATGGTGTGGATGCGGGAGCGGATGAAGCGCACGCCGTGTTCCTGCTCCGCCCGCCAGTAATATTTCTCGAAGTCCTTGCCGTGGGTGCGCATGTCCATGAAGAAGACGGCGGTGTCCAGGGGATCCTTGCTGTGTTCTTTGGCAATCACCGTCTGCTTGATGGCGTACATGCAACACACCGCGGAGCAGTAGCTGTTGTCGCAATGGTTCAGGTCCCGGGAGCCCACGCACTGGAGCCAGGCGATCTTCTTGGGCTCTTCATGGTCCGAGGGCCGGATGAGATGGCCCATGAAAGGGCCGGAAGCGGACAGAATGCGCTCGAACTCTAGGCCGGTCACCACATTAGGAAATTTGGCATAATGGTATGCGTCATACTTGGTGGGGTCAAAGGCGCTAAAGCCGGCGGCCAGCACCACCGCGCCCACGTTGAGCTCCACGGTCTGGGGTTCCTGGTCGTGGGCCACGGCGCCGGCCTGGCAGGCGATGGCGCACTGCATGCATTCGGAGCACACCCCGCAGTTGATGCAGCGGCCCGCCTCAGCCACGGCGTCGGCTTCCTCAAAGCCCAGGTTGGTCTCTTTAAAGCTCTTGGTCCACTCCTTAACCGGCAGGGTGGGCATGGCGGCCCGGGGCTGCTTCTCCCCTTTCGGGATGGGGTTCCAATTGCCGTCTTTGATGGGCCGCAACGGGAACTGACGGTCAGCCTTGAGGTCCTGGCCGCTCAAATAGCGGTCGATGGAGACGGCCGCTTCCCGGCCGGCGGCCACCGCGGCGATGGCAATATAGGGGCCGGAGACCACGTCGCCCCCGGCAAACACTTCCTTGCGGCTGGTGGCCAGGGTGTCCGGGTCGGCTTTAATCAAGCCCCGGGGGGTAATCTCGATGCTGTCGGCCGCGGTGATAAATTTCAGGTTGGTCTTCTGGCCGATGGAAAAAATGACTACATCGGCTTGACGGGTGCTCACTCGGTCTTCAAAATAAGTGGGGGCAAACCGGCCTTGGTCGTCAAACACCCTTTCCACCGCCTTGAGTTCGAGGCCGGTCACCTTACCGCCTTTGGCCAACACCTCCTTGACACCCAGGCGGTGGACAATGTCGATGCCTTCGTGTTCGGCCTCTTCCACTTCCCAGGGGGAGGCGGGCATCTCTTCGCGAGTTTCCAGGGCGATCATGGTGACCGAGGCGGCCTTTTGGCGCCGGGCGGTGCGGGCCACGTCGATGGCCACGTTGCCGCCGCCGATGACCAGCACCTTTTTGCCGGCCAGCGGGTTGGGCGCGCCCATTTTCACATCCTTGAGGTATTCCACCCCCCAGAGCACCCCCTGGGCCTCGGTGCCGGGCACCGGCAGGCGCAGGGAATCCTGGGCCCCCACACCGATGAAGACTGCCGCGAACCCGTCCCGGGTCAAAAGGTCATTGATGCTCTGCTTGGGGCCGATGGGCGAGTTATATTTGATGTCCACGCCCAGGCGCTTGATATAATTGATTTCCCGGTCCAAAACGTCCTGGGGCAGGCGGTAATCGGGAATCCCCCACCTGAGCCAGCCGCCGGCCTTGGGCCCGGCCTCAAAGATCACCGGGTGGTAGCCCTTGAGGGCCAGGTGATAGGCGCAGCTTAACCCCGATGGGCCGGCGCCCACAATGGCCACCGCTTCCGAACGCTTGTCCACCTCGGGCACCGGCAGGGCGTCCCAGTCCGCCTGGTCCGCCACAAAACGCTTCAGAGAGCAGATGGCAATGGGCTCGTCCATTTCCTGGCGGCGGCAGTCGCTCTCACACGGGTGCGGACAGACCCGGCCGATGGTGCCGGGCAGGGGCAGGTGCTCCATAATCAAGGAGAGGGATTCGGGGAATTTGCCCGCCTTGATCAACTGCACATACCCCTGGGCGGTCAAGTTGGCCGGGCAGGCCCTGACACATGGGGCCCGATCGAATTTCTTGATGGCGAAAGTGGAGGGGATGGCTTGAGGGTAGAGGCGATAAATGGCCTTGGCTTCCGAGAGTCCCAGATTAAAGTCATCTGAGACGCCCACCGGGCATACTTCCGTACAGGCCCCGCAGCCGGTACATTTGGCCGGATCGATATAGCGGGCCTGCTTCGCCAAAGTCACCTTAAAATTACCCGGTTTCCCGGAGATTTCTTTAACTTCGGAGAGAGTATTGATTTCAATGTTCAGGTGACGGCCGCATTCCACCAGCTTGGGGGAGATGATGCACATGGAACAGTCGTTGGTGGGGAAGGTCTTGTCTAGTTGCGCCATGACCCCGCCGATGGCCGACTTCTTTTCCACCAAGTGGACATAAAAACCGGCATTGGCCAGGTCCAGGGCCGCCTGAACCCCGGCGATGCCGGCGCCCACCACCATTACTTTACCTACCGGGTTTTGGACCCGCGCCTCTTTTGCCATAAAATTACCTTTCATGACTCGGGAAATTTATATAAATTATTTTGGCCAGGATTTGTGAAAATCCCCACTAGCGCATTTTACAAAAAGACTTTCTTAGAAGTCAAGGATGAATCCAAAATGGGAAGAAAAGCCACGCTCAGGTCTGGTGATGATGGGTAATTTTGACCATGATTAATAAAATAACTAATTATCTCAAAGATATAACCTTGTAATTTGTTGGCCTATTTTTACCCTTAGAAAGTATTTTCAGATAAATGGGGGAAGGCCCTGGGGTTTGGTTTCCCCCCTTCTTAGCCATTCAACCTAAACCCATAGCTAAGTCCAAGATTTCATAAATATGGTAACCTTGTTAAACAGCCCCCCTCACCCCAACCCTCTCCCCCCGCCGGCGGGGGGAGAGGGGGTTATTAGTTTCTCCCGGTTATCAAGGGTCGCATTAGAGGTCCAGCTTTATCCCCTCTCCCCCAATAGGGGAGAGGGCTAGGGTGAGGGGGAAGGTAATCTCTTTTACGCTCCCAGTAATAAATACGTCATCGTATTTATGGAATTGACCACTAAGGAGTGAAATATATGTCAGGGATTGACCAGGGGCAGGTTCAAGGTTTCCTGGCGGCCCTGGGCTTGAAGGAAGAGCCCATGGGCATGTTTTACACGAACTCGGAGCCGGTGAAGGGATTTACCCCTAAACCGGGGAATTTGCCCACCAAAGCCATGGAGGACCGGGGCGAAATCGACTGGCAGGCCACCTTCAGTTATTTTTCCTGCGTCCTAAGCAATATCTGGCTGGCCCGCCAGAAAAAGACCGCCGCCTATTTTGACCGGGAGCGCTACGGCTGCCTGGGAGGCGCTTTTTTCCTGGGCTTTGTCAAGCCGCAACTGGATTTTATCACCTATTACGTCTCCACCGGCATCCCCGGGCAGATGGAGGGGGAGCGTTATCTCGAATCCCCCCAGGTCTGCCGCCACTTCTTTGACACCATCGCGCCGGAGCCGGCTCCGGCCCGTTTTTGTGTGTTCAAACCCGTCAGCCAGTTCGCCCCGAAGGAGCAACCGGCAGTGGTGATCTTCTTCGCCCGGGCCGAGATCGTCTGCGGCCTCAACCAGTTGGCCACCTTTGTGACCAACGACTTTGAGGCGGTTTACTCCCCCTTCGGCGCCGGGTGCGCCAATATCGTCACCTGGCCTTTGCGCTATCTGGCCCAGGGAAAGCTCAAGGCGGTCTTGGGCGGCTGGGACCCGTCAGACCGCAAATTCCTTAAACCCGACGAAATCACCTTTGCCGTGCCTTTTGAGATGTTTGACCGCATGGCGCAGCGCTGGCCGGAATCGTTTTTGACTACCGACACCTGGAACAACGTGAAGAAGAAAATCGCCCGCAGCTACCGGGTCTGGAAGGAAGACTAGGATGGGAGATTGTGGGGGGAGGGTCAGGGGAGATTAGCATTCAGCGTTCAGCTATCAGCTATCAGCTAAAAAAGACATCTACGCCTCTAGCGATATAAAAAGCTGACCGCTAACCTGCCCCTGGGCCCCCTCCCCCACAACTCACCTCCCAACTAAGCCCTTCCCGTGGCTTAGGGATATTGTTAAACTGAATCTACATCCCTTTAAACTGGTAATTTAGCCATGTAGGGTGCGCAGGGCGCCCCTACAAAGCTTTGTTTGGCTTATGAAAAAAACTAGGAGCCATCATGAAGGACATAATTGCGCTGCTATGGCTAATATGCATTGTCGGGGTAACAATATATCTCCACGTGAACCACACTCTGGGCAAAGGCTCGATGATAATTCTCTTTGCTGTGGCTATATTGGGTGGTCTATCCATCTCTAATTATGATTTGATTAAGAGTTTCGAAGGGTTAGGGCTCAAGGTTGAGACTGCTCGCAAAGAGATCGAAACAGCAAAAGGCAAAGCACTGTCTGAAATCGAAAAGGAAGTAGCAGAACATAAAGAATCCATAGCAATGCTCATACGAACAGGAAATAGCCTGAACGAGAAACTTGAGGACCAGAAGACTGTTGTTAACGCAATGATCAATAAAGCGGAGTCTATAGAAGCTCAGTTGAAGGATGATCAGAAGAAACTTGAATACATGAAGGATCAAGTCGTCCTTGCCCAACGAGATTCCCAAGCGATTTTCATTGCAATAAAGGAGCTTTCGGTAATCCTCACGCGTATTACGTATATTCAAGCCCAAACAAAGCACGAGTTTGGTCATTCACCTCGTTTGGAAAAAGCTGCGGAAATCATTGACAAAGACCTTAACAGAGTCCTTCAGCTGATGATTCCAGACCAACAGGAACGAAGCGCATTTATTCAGGAACTGACAACTGCACTTCCTAAACAATAGAACCAAGTGAGATCGAACCAGACGTGCACAGGCGAGGGTGCCTACGCTACATCTTCGTTGCTAAATTGAGGCATTTTTTCTGGTTCCCAAGCTGAGCTTGGGGCCTTCACCATGCCGAGCAAACCTTAGCGGCCAATGGCGTCCCCAAGCCAAGCTTGGGGACGAGAAGAAAAACTGTAGCCGCAGGCTTTAGCCTGCGCCGCACAGGCGAGACGCCTGTGCCACTAATTTTTATGGTCGGTTCCTCAGCAATTTCTTCCTTGCGGGGACTGCCTTAAAGGATTAAATTTATTTTTAGGGGATGAGGCAGGCTCAGGCTTCATCCCCTGCCACACGTTTTCACCCGATCAAAGTTGTGAGGAGTCACTATAATGACTGAATGTCCCACCGGCGCGGACCCCAAGACCTGCGGGGTGGACCCCAAGTCCTGCCCCAGCTGTGACCCGGCGCATCAGGCCGACAAGGCCCAAGAGGACCAAAAACTCGCCCAGGCTCTTCAACAGATTCGCCACAAACTGCTGGTGATGAGCGGCAAAGGCGGGGTGGGCAAAAGCAGTGTGGCCGTGGGCCTGGCCCTGGGCCTGGCCCGCCGCGGTTATAAGGTGG
>JAUXZG010000228.1 GCA_030694005.1 Desulfobaccales bacterium
TTCAGGGTAGCAAAAGCCATCACCGTTTCCAGGGAACCCCGGCCATCGGTGCCCACGCTCAGGTTGGGCAAGTCCCCGGCGTGGGGGCCCTGGGGATTTTTCAGACCGTGTTTCTTGCCCAAGGGATTAAAGTGGCCGCCCGCGCTGAGAAAATCCGGGGTGCTGCACACGCCTTTTTCGTGGATATGGCAAGCGTGTAAACCTGGAGGCAGATTTTCCACTTTCAGGGCAATCTTGACCCCCTGGGGGGTCTCGCTGAAAGTGGCCTCTCCCACCTTCTGCCCTTGGGAGTTTACCAGCACCGCCTTGGCAGTCAGGGGAGCGCTCTCGCCGCAGCCCATCATCAGGAGCAGAAATAAACTGCACACCATGGCCATGCTTCTATCCGGCACTGTGATCCCCTCCTTTGCCCCGTTATTAAATAAATATAAGCAGAAATAAAAAATTAGCCAGCATGATATAAATCTAGGTTTAAAAAAATATATTTTCCCCCTGGGGATAGAAGTTCGCAGAAACAGACCAACTGTCCGGGGGGCTGAAGCTTAGGGATTTTCAGGAGGGCACCGCGAGCCGGACTGTCCCAAAAGACAGCCCGGTTTTTTATGCCTCCCTTTCATGATTAATGGTTTTGGCGAAAGGGGAGGGAACCAGGAAAGCTAAACCTGGTACTGATTTACTTCCCTGGCCCTCCCCCACCCGGAACTACGCCTTCCCCTTCACCGAGTGCCCCCGAGGGTGCAACAGGGTGGAGAGGAGATACAGCCCAGCCAGCACCAGGACAATGGTGGCCCCGGACGGGAAGTCCAGCCCGTAAGAGAGTCCCAGTCCTCCCACCGTGGACCCCACCGCGGTGGCGGTGGACCATCCCACCATACTGCGAATCTGTTGGCTTAAGTTCTGGGCGATGGCCCCGGGGATGACCAAAAGCGCCGAAACCAGGACAATCCCCACCAGGTAGATGGAGACAATGACCACCAGGGCCATGAGCACTAAGAAGAGGTAGCACAAGGCCCGCACCGGCACCCCGCTCACCCAGGCCATCTCCTCGTCGAAACTTAAAAAGACCATCTCTTTGAAAAAGGCCCACATCACGGCCAGTACGGCCACGGTGACCATGAGGATTTGCACCACCTGTTTGGGGCCGATGGCCAGGATGTTGCCGAAGAGGAAGCCGAAGACATCCACATTGTAGGTCCGGGAGAGATGGAGAAAAACCAGCCCCAGGGCCATGGAGGCGGCGAAGAAGATGCCGATGGCGGTATCCTCCTCCACCCGGCTGTGTCGTTGGGCCCATTCGATGAGCAGCGCCACCACCACGGAAAAACCCACGCCGGTCCACAGGGGGTCAACCCCCAGTAAGAACCCTAAGGCCACCCCGCCAAAGGCCGAATGGGAGATGCCCACGCCGATGAAGGCCATGCGCCGGAGGATGACAAACACGGAGAGCACCCCGCACAGGAGGCTCACCAGGATGCCCGCCAGCAAGGCCCGCTGGAAAAAGCCCATGGACAGAAGCTCAATCATCATGGACCTTTACCACCCGATGGGGGATTTCCCCGTGAAAGAGGTACTCCACACTGCAGCCGAAGGTGCTCTCCAGGCCCAGGCGGCCGATGGGGGGAGCCTGGTGGATATGGATGCGCCGGTTGATGCAGACGATGTCGTCCACATGGCGGGCCACGCCGCCGATATCATGGGAGACCATCAAGACCGTGAGGTCTAACTTTTCCTTGATGCCATGCACCAGTTCGTAAAGTTCATCCTGGGCGCAGGCATCCAGGGAAACCATGGGTTCATCCAGGACCAAAAGCCGGGGCTCCACACACAAGGCCCGGGCGATGAAGACCCGCTGCTGTTCGCCGCCGGACACCTCCCCGATGGCCCTCTCCGCCAGATGGGCAATGCCCACCTGCTCCAGGATGGTCAAGGCCATCTGCCGGTCCTTTAGGCTGGGCCTTTTGACCAACCCGATACGGCCATAACGCCCCATGAGCACCACATCCAGAACCGTCACCGGAAAGTGCGGATTGCCCAGGGGCCTCTGGGGCAGGTATCCCACTATTTGCCCCCGATGCCGTAACCTCTGAGGGGCCTCTCCGAAGACCAGGACCTCTCCCCGGCTGGGTTTTATCAGGCCCAGAATTACCTTGAGGAGGGTGCTTTTGCCCGCGCCGTTGGGCCCCAGAATGCCCACATACTTGCCGGCCTGAATCTCTAGATCGATCTCTTCCAGAACGGCCAGAGCATTATAGCTGACCCATAAGCCCCTGATCTGTACCGCAATTTCGCTCATGTTTTTGCCTTGGTTAGTTTGGGGGAGGGGGCTAAGGGGCGCAGGCCCTTACCCTTACAAAAATCTCCCCCAGCCCCCCCCCTCAAAACTACTTTCCTTGACCCTTACCTCACTTCATGGCCTCTTCCAGGGTGTTCAGGTTGTAGCGCATCATCTGGAGATAATTCTCTCCGTAAGGGGGCCGTCCCCCTATGGGGTCAAGCATCAGGACCTTCACCCCGGCCTCCTGGGCGATCACTTCCGCGACCCGGGGGCTGAGTTGGGGTTCGGCGAACACCACCCGGATGCCGTAGTGCCGGATAGCCTCCACGATTTTATGAAGATGGCGGGGGGTGGGTTCCCGGCCTGGGGCGACTTCGATGACCCCCACTTCCCGCAGGCCATATCGCTTGGCAAAATAGGTGTAGGCGGGATGAAAGCAGACATAATCCTTGAGGCTCCAAGTGGTTACCCGCTTCAGGATTTCCTGGTGCAACCGGGCAAGTTCTTTTAGGTAATTTTTAAGATTGGCCTCGTAGGTCTGGCGGCGTTCGGGGTCCACTTGAATCAGGGCGGCGGCGATCTTAAGGCAGATTTCCTGAGCCAGCACCGGGTCTAGCCAGATATGGGGATTGCCGGAGATGTGGGTCTCACTTTTACTAGCTGCCCCACTCCGGCTTTCTGCCGATCTTTGGTGAGGAGCGCGGGAATCAGCTGCGTTTGCCTCATGGGGGTGGTGGTGACCCGCCACCTCCTGTATCAGGGGAAGGCCCTGGGCGGCCTCCACAACGGCCAGGCCCTCAGGGTTGCGGGAGCTGAGGAGCTTGGCGGCCCAGGGTTCCAGACCGGCGCCGATGTAAACAAAGACTCGCGCCTGGGCCGCCTTGGCAATCACCGAAGGGGGTGGTTCAAAGACATGGGGGCTGGCTCCGGGAGGGATAAGCACCTGCACCTCAACCGCATCTCCCCCCAGTTGGCGACAGAAATCTCCCAGGGGGATAATGCTGGCCACCACGGGAATTTTGGGGGGGGAATCGGCTAGGGCAGCGCTTAATAGTAAGGTGCCGGCCAACCATCCCAAAAGACCCTGGAGGATGAGCCTGGATAGCGGGCCACGGCGGACAAGCCGCGGCCCACCTAAAGCCTTGGGTCTTACTTTAGGCAACCTAGTTGCTTTTTGTCCCCAGACCTTCAACTTATTTCCCGACATTTGTGGCACAGCCCCTTTACCCGAACATCAATTTGGTCGGCGCGGTTGCCCACGGGCCCCTGAAGCTCAGTCCACATGCGGATAAGGGGCACCGGCTCCAGGCACTGGATTTCCCGGCAGAGGTGGCACTGGAAGTGGGGGTGAGGGGGATGGTGCTCGCAGGCCAGCTCGTAATGGGAAACCCGGCCCTCCAGAATCAGCCTCCTCAGGAGGCCCCGGTGGGTAAAGTCATCCAGGATGCGATAAACCGTTACCTTGTTCACCTGGCGCCGGGTCCGGATCATCTCCAGAATTTCTGCAGCGCGTAAGGCTCTGGGGGCTGCCCCCAAAATATCCAGTACGGCCAGGCGCACCGCGGTCAGCCTCACCCCGTGGCGGGCCAGCAACTGGGAGAAGTCGCAAAGATCACCCATGCCCGACAAAATAATCGAAAATCAACTGAGTTGCAAGTATAATATTTGGGGAGGTAGGGAATTGTGGGGGGAGGGCCAGGGAGCTGAGGTCCTCTTACAATCTCCCCCCCCCACCCCCCTCCCAACCCGCTTAAGTGGGCCTGGGAATGGGGGGCCTTCAGGCCCCCCCCCCTTCCCTCCCAGGCCAAAAAACTTAACTCAAGGGATTGGGGGAGGGGAAAAAGCGCCGGCCCGCCGCTCGATTTAAAATGGGCAACAAATCTTCATAAAATTTGAGTATAATGTTGACTCAATGGAAATCCAGACTGTTCTTACCCGGTATTGCCAGCGTATCAGACAGATTCGACAAGACCCGGGGCATCACCCCGAGACCTCTCTCTATTCTCCGCTGGAAGTTCTGCTTGGCGAGATAGCCGGAACTTTAAACAAAAAAATTAAAATTATTTCCCAATATTCCGCCGGGGAAATCGGCTCTCCGGATTTCTGCCTACGCACTGCCGGAAAATCAATGGCCTTTTTGGAGGCCAAAGCCCCGGACAAGAACCTTGACCGACTTCCGGAGCCTGACCGCAAGCGACTTGAGCGTTATAAGGACCACCCCAACCTGACCCTGACCAATTTTTGGGATTGGCGGCTCTTTCAAGAAGGGAAAGAAGTGCAACGGGCTGTCCTGGTGCCCCAGGAATGCCTGGACCCTTACGGGCCTTATCAAGACCGCCTGGCCGCGCATAATTTTGCGCCATTTTTGCATTTATTAGAACGTTTCTTTGATTATGCTATCCCTTATATTGCTAAGCCGGAACAGCTCTGTCGCTTTTTAGCCAGGGCGGCTCGCCTGGTGCGCGGCGCTGTGGAAGACGCCATGGCCATAGCACCAGCGGATTCCCCTTTGTCTCAGATTTATGCCGAGTTTCGGGATATTTTGTTTTTCGACCTGGATGAGAAAGGGTTTGCGGACGCCTACGCCCAGACCCTGGCCTATGGGTTGTTGCTGGCGCGCCAGGCCACCGGCCAGCCTTTGACTCTGGCCACAGCCCACGCTTTTGTCAGTCCCGAAAGACATAAACTGCTGGCGGCCACCCTTAACCTCTTGGCCCAGCCGCCGGTAACCGCCATGGTGGGCTGGAGTCTAACTTCTCTGGTGGACCTGGTGAACCAGGTAGACCCCGGTGTCCTGCAATATGAAGATCCGACCCACGACCCGCTGCTCTATTTTTATGAGGATTTCCTGGCGGAGTATGATCCTGCCTTGCGCAAGAAGCGAGGCAGTTATTATACACCCCTTGCGATAGTCAATTTCCAGACCCGGGTAGTAAACCGTCTGCTGGTGCAGGATTTTCACAAACCTTACGGTCTGGCTGACCAGGGTATTGACGTCTTGGACCCGGCGGTAGGCACCGGTACTTACCTGGTCTCCGCCCTGGGGGAAGGCTGCCGCCACATGCGGCGCTCCATGGGAGAACCCGCGGTGGCCCAGGCGGCTACGTATCTGGGCAAACACCTCCATGGCTTTGAAATCCAAGTCGGTCCCTATACTGTAGCCCATTACCGGCTGGCTACGGCCATTAAGGAATATGGCGGCCGCCTCACTGGCCGTCTGCCCATCTACCTCACCGATACCCTGTCTCCATCTTTTGGCCACCCGGACTTTAAACCTCTTTTCGGGTTCATGTCCGAACCCATCACCGACGAGCGCCGGGAGGCGGATCGGGTCAAGGCGGAAATTCCCATTATAGTGATCCTGGGGAATCCACCTTATGGGCGGGGTAAGGCCGAAGACGGCTGGGTCTGGGACCACTTAATGGAGGATTTCCGCAAGGAAGTGCCCCCGGAATACCGCATTGATTTGAATAACCTGGCCGACGCCTACGTCTCCTTTTACCGCTGGGCCTTGTGGAAGCTCTTTGAGCAGGAGGCCGCGCCCCGGCGGGGCATCCTGAGCTTCATCACCAATTCCCGCTGGCTCCTCGGCGGGGCCTTCGGGGGCATGCGCCACATGTTTCGCCGCTACTTTAACCGCATCTATATCCTGGACTTGCACGGCGACAGCCGGGCCCCCCTGCCCGCCGGGGTGGAGTTGGATGAAAACGTCTTTGACATCCAGGTGGGGGTGTCCATCGCGGTCTGTGTGGCCGATGGCTATAGAGAAGAAGGGGAGGCAGAGGTCTATTACACCGGCCTCTATGGGACGGCGAAAAGTAAGGAAGAATGGCTCAACCTGTTCCCGGATAATTTGCCTTTAGACCGCTTTGAGGCGGTGTCGGGGGGAGGCACTGACCCCCTTTATCCGCCCCTGGGTCAGGACTTCGCCGCCTGGCCGGATATGACCGAGATATTCCGGAAAAAGTTCATTGGCATCAAAACTCATCGGGACAAATTGGTAGTTGCCCCTACATTTAGAATATTGAAAGAGCAAATCAATACCTTCTATTCTGCTCCTGAAGATGGAAAAGAAGCTATTTTTCACAATTCTAGAGATAAGACCTATCTCCGGGCCGCGGCCACTTCTTTTGATCAAAATTTAATTATGCCTTACGGCTTCCGGCCCTTGGATAATCAATTTATTTATTATCAACCGGCATTTGTTGAATACGATCGCAGAACATCTTTGAAACCGTGTTGGGGAGATAGCAATATTTGTTTGGCTACAAGACAGTATAGACATGGACGCGGGCCTTCTGCCTTTATTCAAATATCCCTCCCAAGTATACATTCTTTTGGGGGAGACCAAAGCCACATATTTCCTCTCTGGGACCGCTCCACCGGGGCCTGGGCCGGGCACAATTTCCGTCCGGAATTGCTGGAGAGTCTCGCCGGGCACTGGGGCTGGGAGGTCAAGCCCGAAAATTTATTCGCTTTCATTTACGCGGTGCTGGGCTGGGAGGGGTATTCTCTTAAGTTCGCCCGGGAGTTGGCCCGGAGCTTTCCCCGGGTGCCCTTCCCCCGGGATTACGGGATCTTTCAGGAAGGAAGAGAATTAGGGCAGCGCCTGGTGGGGCTGCACAGCTTTCAGGAGCGCTATCCGGCAGACGGCTCCATTACCCTGACAGGAAAAGGTGAACAAATCGAGAAATGCGCCTATGACCCTCAGGTCCGGCGGCTCTATGTGGCGGCGGAGACTTACGCCGCCCCGGTGTCTCCGGAGGCCTGGGGTTATGTGGTGAGCGGCTACGAGGTTTCGCGCCAGTGGGTGAAGCGCCGCATTAATTTGCCTTTCACCCTGGAATTGCAGCGGCAATTGCTGGAAGTGATCTGGGCTCTGGAGCAAACGGTAAATTTGCGCCCGGCTTTGAACGATTTCGGGGAGCGCCTCCTGGCCGCCCCCCATTTTTCTCGCCCGGAGTTGGGGTTGGCCTGATTTTTGGAAAATTGCAGGGGCACGGCTCGCCGTGCCCCTACCAGCTACGGAAGCCGCGGCCGGCCTGGAACCAAGCCGCCTTACGGTGGCCGGCGAGCTGGAGTTGCGCTACTGCGGGCAGAGTTATACTCTGACAGTGCCGTTTTGCCGAGGGTTTCGGGAGGAATTCCAGGCCCGCCACCAGCGTCTCTATGGCCATGATTTTCCGGAGCGGGAGGTGGAGGCGGTGGTTTTACGTCTCCATTTTCTGGGGCCGGAAACCACCGAGGGGTTGCCGCCTTTTAAGTTAGTGGCTAACTTTCGGGGGGCTCTGCCGCGTTTAAGCCAGGTCTGGCTGCCCAAGGGGCCGGCCTACCTGCCGCTCTACTATCGTCCCCGGCTGGCACCGGGATATGCCTTTTGGGGGCCAGCCCTGGTAGTGGAAGATTATGCCACCCTTTTGGTATTGCCTGGGTTTAGGGGGGAGGTGCTGCCCCAGGGCCATGTTCTCTTGACGAGACCCCAAGAAACAAAATATTGAATCTTAAGCAGGGCAGGGATTGCATTTTAAACCTGATATAAATAATAATATCAATAATATAATCGTTATCAGACTTTGCTCTGACTTCAGTGGTAAAAAAATTTGAACTCAAACCGGTTCAGGGATATATTATATGCTATTGAAATAATTGAGTAATTCAAAATGCAGGTTTTTGGCACAGTTACTGCATTATTAAATCATGCGTATATGAACCAATTAATTAAGGTACCCATATCCCCCCCTTAATCAAAGTTCATATACCATTTTCTCCTTTCACCGACTGGCCGGGTTCCTCCCCCAACCGGCCAGTTTTTTTTATTTTAAGGGTAATGGCTGGATTTCCCTGTTAAATCTGATACCCTCAGTGCCGCCCACAAATCCATTCTTCGAGTCTCGTTTTTGCAAATCGTGGTAAAAAAATTTGAACCGCAACCTGGACACTTAAATTATAACTTATGGAAATAGCGGCTAAATTATATGGCCAGGGTTTTGGCATCGATGTTGCACATTATATAAGCGTATATGGGCCATTTTAAGGTACCCAAATCCCCCCCTTAATCAAAGTTCATATACCATTTTCTCCTTTCACCGATTGGCCGGGTACTCCCCCACCCGGCCAATTCTTTTTCTAAACGGTCCCCAGGGTTAGGGGAACCCCGCGGAATCAATCTAACGAGCGTGAACGGCAATCCAGCCTTCCAAACTGGCGGTGGGGCCAGGGGGAACGGCAATATCACCCTTAGTCACCGCTATTGCCGCAAAGGCGCATATTACCGCATCCAGCGCGTCTGCACTCCTTCTTAAAACCGGGTGAAAGCCATCAAGATCGATGCGGGCCACAAGCCCGGCGAGGATCTTCTCCCGGGCCTTTATGGCCTGAGCATCATGGCTACTGTACTTCTGGAAAGCCATGCCCCAATGATACAGTTGAGCCATGGGAAAGGCCTCGACCAGGAGTCCCTTTTCGCCCGTCTGAACCCAGGGCCACATAGGACCGGCTATTTCATGAAGCAATTTAAGACAGGCAGAGGTCATCGCGGCTCCCCCGCGGGGGCCGGCCCATAAGGTGGACCGGACATTGAGATTCCGGTCCTTCCAGTATGTTTCCGTGGCTCGAAGGGGCTGGGGTGGGTTTAGAGGAGGGTTCTGCCCCGAGACGGCGCGGAAAAAATCTAAAGCCGATGGGAAAAATCGATGGTGGGCATGAGGAATGGAAGCAACCAGCTGAATAAGCTTAAGGTGTTCACCATGTGGAATATATTTCCTTGGAACGGAGAAGGGGGCGTCAATCCCGGCGGCCGCGAAGCCGCGGCCGGCAAGGAGTCTCACCAGTCGCCGAAACGGCGCATCATCTCCGCGCAAATCCTGGACGCGGCACAGGTCATGAAGTTTTGGTTTTTTAGCCCTTAGGCGCACCTCGGCGATCCAGATATTGCTTTTGCTGCGGCCGGGGATCCACTGCCGGTGGTCGCCGCTGAAGTCGATGCCAAAATATTGACTCATTTCATCTGAAAAATTGCCGGCGACTGAAGATGCCGATCTAGATGGGCTGGTTTGGCGGAATAGTCGGTCGGCCCTTGGTCATTCTAGTTTATCAGGCTTTGGGGGAAAATTTCTCGGTTTCTCCACAATTTTCCCATAGCACTCCTCCGGAGTCAGGCGCCCCGCAAAAAATTCCTGCAAGGCCACCAGCACCGGGTGGGTGTTAAAGAATTGCTGCAGGCCCAGCCGGTCTCCCAGACTGGGGAACTCCAAGGGAATCTTGAAGTGGGCGGCCAGGTCCCTAAAGAGTTCCAGCTGCTGGAGCTCGGAGGTGCGCATCTGGCCTTCGATCTTGAACAGGAGTTTCCTGAGGCGCAGCAAGTAATTCTCCCGCTCGCGATATTCCCGGCGTTTGGCCTCCAGAAAGTTGAGGTGCTGTTGCCGGGCCAGGCGACTGTAAGGGATGATCTTGCCCACTAAGATCTCCTTAAGTAAAATTTATCATCTAACCTTGCAGATTTAAATGAAAAAGGGTAGTTTTTGGTATATGCCTAAAGAACCGTCACTTAATTTTGCCAAGATGGGCGGCCTGGTGCCCGCCATCGTCCAGGACGAGGCCAGCGGCGAGGTGCTGATGCTGGCCTTCATGGACCGCCAGGCCTGGGAGAGCACTCTCGCGACCGGCGAGGCCCACTTTTATAGCCGCACCCGCCAGAAGGTGTGGCACAAGGGGGAAACCTCGGGCCATGTGCAGCGGGTCAAGGAGATTTACCTGGATTGTGATGAGGACACGGTGCTCTTGAAGGTGGAACAGGTGGGGGGGGCGGCCTGCCACACCGGTTACCGCTCCTGTTTTTACCGCCGTCGGCAAAATGGCGACTGGCGTCTGGTGGGTACGCGTATTTTTGATCCCAAGGAGGTGTATGGGGGTGGATAAACTGCGACTGGGCCTCCCCAAAGGAAGCCTGGAGAAAGCAACCCTGGAATTGTTTCGCCGTGCCGGCTGGAATATCAAGGTCAACGGCCGGAGTTACTTTCCGGACATCGATGACCCGGAGATCAGTTGCTCCATGTGCCGGGCCCAGGAGATGAGCCGCTATGTGGACAACGGCACTTTGGATTGCGGCCTCACCGGCAAAGACTGGATCATGGAAAACGATTCCCAGATAGTGGTGGTGGCGGACCTGATGTATTCCAAAGCATCCCACAACCCCGTGCGCTGGGTGGTGGCGGTGCCCGCGGACTCGGAGATCCGCAGCCTCAAGGACCTGGCCGGCAAGAAGATCGCCACCGAACTGGTGAATTACACCCGGCGCTTTTTTGCCCAGCGGCAAATTCCGGTGAGTGTGGAGTTTTCCTGGGGGGCCACCGAAGCCAAGGTGGCCGCGGGCCTAGTGGACGCAGTGGTGGAGGTGACGGAAACCGGCAGTACTATCAGGGCCCACGGCCTCAAGATCATCCACGAACTCTTCCAAAGCAACACCCAATTCATTGCCAACCCCCAGGTGTGGGAAAACAACAAAGCTAAACGGGAGAAGATGGAAAATATTGCCGTGCTGCTTATGGGGGCTTTGCGGGCCGAGCGCATGGTGGGCCTGAAGATGAACATCCCGGAGAAGCAATTGAAAGAGATCGTGGGCCTGCTGCCCAGCCTCTTGGCCCCCACCATCGCCGGTCTGTATGAAACCGATTGGTTTTCGGTGGAGGTGGTGGTGAACCAGTCCGAGGTGCGCCAGATCATCCCCCGCCTGATTAGGGCCGGGGCCCAGGGCATCGTGGAATATCCCCTGCACAAGGTGATTTAGGGGTAAGGGTTCATGGGGAAGGGGGCTAAGGGGCGCAGGCCCTTACCCTTACAAAAAACTCCCCCAAACCCCTTATGGGTTCTTTTTTGGCCTGGGAACTTTGGCCCCAGCTTCCCAGGCCCCAAAAAATAAGGCGGCAGCGATTACATGATGGTGCAAGGCTTTCAATTCGCGGCGGTCGCCGCGGGCATCAAGAAAACCGGCGGCGTGGACCTGGCGTTGATGGTGGCGGAGACCCCGGCGGCGGCCGCCGGGGTTTATACCACCAACCGGGTGAAGGCCGCGCCGGTATTGGTGTGCCGTCAGCGTCTGCGTGGGGGTAAGGCCCAGGCCATTTTAGTCAACAGCGGCAATGCCAACGCCGCCACCGGCCCTGAGGGGCTGGAGGTTGCCCGGCAGACCACTAAGGCGGCGGCAGAGTTGCTCAATATACCGGAGGGCCTGGTGCTGCCCGCCTCCACCGGCGTCATCGGCCTCCCCCTGCCCGTGGCTAAATTTACCGACGCCCTGCCGGAGCTGGTGGCCCGCCTGCATCCCGGGGG
>JAUXZG010000234.1 GCA_030694005.1 Desulfobaccales bacterium
AGTGGCACAGGCGTCTTCGCCTGGGTTACCTCTGGCCCCCTCCCCCTTTTAAAAAAATCTCCCGAAAATCACTCACCTCGACGCCCGCGGCAGTTAGGGCAGCTTGCAGCTTTGGGCTGATCAGCGCGGCCAACTCCTCCCGGCGGCGGTAAGCCGGAGTCCAGCGCACCAATTCTGGCTCGGCATAGAGAGCCGGGTGGGAGTAAACTTCCGTCACCCCGGCTTTAAAGTGCGCGGCCAGACCCACCAGATAGTCCTCCGTCATCCGTCCGTCATTTAGCAAACCAAACAGGTGGTCATTGTAGATGAGCCCGGCAGCCCTGGCCAAGCGCCGCGCCCGGCGGGAAAGCCAGGAAAAGATCAGGCCCTGGGCCACCTTAGGGAGGGGACGGTCCGGAGCCAAAGACAAAGTGGCCCGCCAATCTTCTTTAGCCAGGCGCACTGCGGGGATGCCATATTGCCGGGCCAGGTCCACCACCGTGGGAAAGATGCGGGGGTGAAGGTGCATATTTAAGTGGCTGTTCAAGTGATAAGGGGTGAGGCCCGCGCTTAGCACCGCCTCGATCTGGGCCGCCAACTCCCGCCGGATCTCCGGCCGCAGTTTGGGCTGAAAAAAGTAACGCATCCCGGTCCTAACCGGGTGGTTGGCGAAGTAACCCTGGGAATCCACCAGACGGGGAAGGTGCCTAGGCGGGAGAGCCGCCCGCCCCTGAATCAGGGTCAGGTGCACCCCCAGGCAGAGGTGAGGCAGGTCCCTGGCCAGGGCCAGGGCCTCCGGCGCTCGGGGGCCGGTAACCATCAGGCTGGCGCATCTTAATACCCCCTGGCTATGGGCCAGGGCTACCGCCCCGTTTATGGCCTGGGACAGCCCAAAATCATCGGCGGTGAAAATCACCAGGCGGTGGGTAGGGGTATCCATGGTGATGGTATGAGTGGTTTTTTGAGGGGAGGGCTGGGGGACCACGGGTCCACTTACAATCTCCCCTCAAACTCCCCTCCCACCCCCCTTTATGGGGCCGGAGACGGCGGGGCCGCCGGCCCCGACTTCTCCGGCCTATTTTTAAACTTATGGGGTTGGGGGTAGGGGTTTGGGGGAGGATTGTAAGTGGGTCTGCGACCCCTGGCCCCCTCCCCCAAGAACTCTTCCCTCCTACCCTTCCGTCAGCTCCGCAGCCAGTGGCGGCCTTCTTCCAGGAAGGCGGCCAGGGAGAGGAAGTTATACGGGTGGAACAGGGTGCCCAGGCCTTTGAGCCATTCCCCCTGGCGCCAGGCCGCCCAAGTGTCCGCCGCGGATACTGCCAGGTACTGGTAAACGCTGGGGTCGCGATAGCAATCAATGGTGCAGGCCGCGCAGTTGTCCCGGATGGGATCCATTTGATTAATCTCTTCTAAGGGTCCCAGGGGTTCGCCCAGATAATGGCAACGGTAAACCTGAAGATGCCAATCCACAAAGAAATATTTGAATCCCGCCAGGCAAGGGAAGCGTCCGGGTTGCCCTTTGAGCTGCCGCTGCAGGTCGCTCAAGGCCAGCCGGGGGTTGAGAATGATTAGGGGCGAGGACGCCTTCAGTTCTTTAATCTGGGTAAACCAGCCGTATAGCTCTTCCGGGGTAAAGTCCACGGAATAATGGTCGGCAAATCCCAGATAGGATGAATGCAAGCGGGTTATGGGGTAAGAGAAGGTGACGCGCCTAAAGCCCAGGTGGTCCAGAAAGCTTAGCATGGCCCCCAGGTCATCCACCAACCGGCTTAAGGTCACGGAGGCCACCGGCCCCAGACCGGCTTCCTGCATCAACGGCACCAGACTCTGGATGTGTCCGGTAAGGCCCGGCAGCCCCCGGTGTTCGTCGTGGCGGGCCGAAGACGGGGCATCGACGGAAATAATCAGGGTATCCAGCCCCGAGGCCTTGAGCTCCTTAATGCGGCTGGGAGTAAGCAAGGCGCCGTTGGTGCAAAGCAGCGTCTTGATCTCCAATTCTTGGGCCCGGGCCAGAACAATCTGGAGTTCCGGGTAGAGTAGCGGTTCGCCCCCGGTGAGAGAGATGTAACGGACGCCGGCCCGTTTTAAGGCCTCCAAGCCTTTGAGCAGCCGGTCTGGATCGGCCATGAGCCGCGCTGCGCCGGCCACCTGGGGAAAACTGCAAAAGCTGCACTTGGCATTGCACGCGTTGGTGACGGCGATCTGGCAGAATCCCGGTCCCCCCTGAAGAATCAGCCGGAAGATTTCCTTCAGAGTCATGGACAACTGCTGCCGCCCTCCATACGCACCTCCGGCCCTTGCCGCCGCCGGAACATGAAGGTTAAAAATTCCCGCCCTTCCCTCAGCAGCCGTTTGCGCTCTTGGGGGTCCTTAAGCATTATCCCCACCGCCCGGGCCATGTAGCGGGGCCGGAAATAAAACCGCCGGTAAAATTTAGGCACCGCCTGGAAAATATCGGCAGCCGCCAGATTCGGATAATCCACCACACATTGCTGGTAACCGGTGGCGCCGTTGACCAGGGTGTTATCCTTGAGATACCCTTGCTCACGGCAATACTCATAAAAATCGGTGCCCGGATAGGGGGTGGCCAGGGAGACCTGGATGGTATCCGGGTCCAGTTCGCAGGCGAAGCGCATAGAGGCTTCGAGGCTCTTTTTGGTTTCTCCGGGCAACCCCACCATGAAGGCGCCGTGCACCTGAATGTCCAGTTCTCGGCACCACTTGACGAAGCGGCGCCCCAGGTCCAGGGTAGCGCCTTTTTTGATATTTTTCAGAACCTGGGGGTCCCCGGTTTCAAAACCCACCACCACCAGCCTGAGCCCCCCTTCCTTCATGGCCTTCAAGGTCTCATAGGATGTGGTGACCCGGGCCGTGGTGGACCAGGTAAATTTCAGGGGTCCAAATTCCTGGCTGAGCTGCCTGGCCCGCTCCCCCGCGGTGGTAAAAGTGTCGTCGTCGAAGAAGATCTCCGCGGCCTGGGGAAAGAGTTCCAGGGAGCGGCGCACCTCGGCCACCACATTGGCCACGCTGCGCACGCGGTAGCGACGGCCCGTGAAGGTCTGGGGCCAGAGGCAGTAGACGCAAGTGTGGGGACAGCCCCGCCCGGTATAAAAGGAGACATAGGGATAACGCAGATAAGGGATCTGGTAATGTTCCAGGGTGAGGTCCCGATGATAGATCTCGGTGACGAAGGGCAAGGCGTCCAGATCCTCTATAAATGGGCGGTCGGGATTATGATGAATGCGTCCGTTTTTCTGGTAGCTCAAACCCAGGATCTTATTTAAGGGACGGTTTTGGGCCACCTCCAGGATGGTATGGTCAAACTCCCGGCGGGCCACAAAATCCACCATGGGCCCCGTCTCCAGGGACTCTTGGGCCAGAATGCTTACCTGGGGACCCACCAGACCCACCAGAAGGTTCGGGTTTTTCTCCTTGAGGTGGGCCACCGTCGTCAGATCATGCCGGAAAGAGGGGGTGGTGGTGAAGAGCACCGCCAATTCAAAGTCCGAGGCCAGGGCTGCCACCTGGGACACCGTCAGGTTTTGAACAGGAGCGTCCACTACCCGGCTCTCCAGAATCAGGCCGGCCGGATAGCAGAGCCAGGTGGGATACCAGAAGGAGGTCACCTCCCGGGTGGCCTGATAGCGGGAGCCCGCCCCGCCGTCAAAGTCCTGAAAGGAAGGAGGGTTGAGCAACAGGGTGCGTTTCATCTCACAACTTACCTCTTAACCATAACCGGGGGGGCGGGCATAACGGCTCAAGTCGCACCCGGCTGGGGCTGCCGCCATTCCCCGCCTATCTCTCGGGGTGTTGATAAAATAAGGATGGGGCCGGGGCCTAAAGCTCCCTGCCCCCCAAATTTCCATTTGTTAACCGCGGTTTAGGGAAAACCCTCAATAATGGCCGGATTCTAACTGAGGTAAACGGCTTTGTCCAGGGAAATACCAAGGATAAGGAGGGGATGCTAGTGCTTCCCAGCTATCCTTAGTAATTCGGCAGGCAAGAGTGAAAGGGGGCCTGCGGCGCTTGGGGACCCTCAGGTTTCCAGGAAGGTAAGTCCCTCCCGGAGGGCATATTTGGTGAGTTCGGCGACGCTGTGAATATTCAACTTGTGCATGACTTGCTGGCGATGGGTTTCGATGGTCTTGACGCTCACATGGAGGAGACCGGCGATTTGACTGGTGCTCTTGCCTTCGGCCATAAGTTGCAGCACCTCCCTCTCCCGGGGCGACAGGGTGGAAAAAACCGAAGGCTTGCCGGAGTTATTTCCCGAGGTATAGTCTTTGACCACAATGTCGGTTACCCCAGGACTGAGGTAGGTCTTGTGGGCCATCACCAGGCGGATGGCCCGGGTCAGCTCCTCGAAGGCGCAATCCTTCAGAAGATAACCCGACGCCCCGGCCTTCAACATATTCAAGACAAACCGCTGGTCGGCATACATGGAGAGCGCGATGACCTTGATCTTGGGGAACTCGGCCACGATCTGGCGGGTGGCCTCGATGCCGTTGAGATCGGGCATGGCCACATCCATGATGACCACCTCGGGAGATATTTCCCTTACCAACCGCACCGTGGCCCGGCCATCATCCGCCTCCGCCACTACCCGCATGTCCGGCTCTTTTTCCAGCAAGATGCGGAGACCCTGGCGGACAATTTGATGGTCGTCGGCAATGAGAATCCTGATGGTCATATCACCTTCCCCACTTTTGTCTTCATTACTTCAAAGGCACCACCAAGGTAACCTTGGTTCCCTCACCTGGCTTGGAGGCCATCTTCAACTGGCCGCCCAGATATTTCAAACGCTCCCGGATGCTAAAAAGGCCAAACCCGCCCGCGCTGCCCAACGGGACCTCAGGGGGGATGTTCATTCCCACCCCATTGTCTTCTACCTTGACGTGGATATCCTTGCCTTCTCTGCCAATAGTTACCTTAACCCGGTCGGCCTGGGCGTGCTTGACCACATTAAGGAGCAACTCCCTCACCGCCTGGAAGAGCAGGACCCGGAGCTGGTCATCCATCGGTTTGGGGCGTTTCTCCGTCTGGACCTCGATGTTAATCCCGTGCTGATTCTGGAACAGCTCGGCCAGCCACTCCACTGCCGGCTCAAAACCCAAATCGTAAAGGATGGGGGGGCTGAGCTCAAAGGTTAAGGACCTGGTATACTGGATCATCTGCTCAACGAGGCGCCGGATTTCGTCCAAGGGACCTGTCAAATTGGTGGAAGACGCCGATTTCTTAAGAGCTCCCAACTTGATCTGGGCCAGGGCCAGGATCTGCCCCACGTGGTCATGCAGTTCCGTGGCCAGACGCCGCCGTTCCCGTTCCTCGGTCAAAGACAGTTCCGAAGCCAGGGACCGCAGCTCTCCTTGATAGGTGCGGATCTCTTCCCCGGCCTGTTTTTGCTCGGTGATGTCCTCCACCATGCCGATGGCGAACTGGTATTCGCCTTCGCTATCCCTAAAAGGGGAGACGGTGAGACGCCCCCAGAGAAGGCGGCCATCCTGGAGGGTATATTGTTTTTCCATCTGGAACGAGTCGAGTTTCCCCGCCACCAGCTCTTTGAACAGACTCTGGCAGCGGTCAGCCTCGTCCGGTTGGGTAAAATTGGTGAAAGCCTTGTGGTGCAATTCTTCCCGGCTTAAACCCAGCATCCGCTCCAGGGCAGGATTGCTCTCGACGATGCGGCCGTCCATATCCACCAGGGCGATGCCGATGATGGCCCCCTCAAAGATCGTCCGAAAGCGCGCTTCACTGGAGCGCAATGCCTCCATATAATCCTGGATGACGAATTCGGAGACCCCTGGGCTGATATAGGTCTTGTGCCTCAGCACGGTGCGGATGGCTCGGGCCAGTTCCTCAAAGGCACAATCCTTCAACAAATAGCCGGACGCCCCGGCTTTGAGGATATTGACCACAAAGCGCCGGTCAGAATAAACCGACAGGGCTATCACCTTGACCCCGGGGGAGGCCGCCAGGATCTCCCGGGTCGCCTCGATGCCGTGCAAGTCCGGCATAGCCAGGTCCATGATGACCACCTGGGGGGACAGTTCCCGCACCAGGCGCACTGCAGTTTGGCCATTCTCGGCTTCTGCCACCACCTCCATGTCAGACTCCATTGCCAACAAAGTCCGCAAACCCTGGCGGACAATCTGGTTGTAGTCGGCAAGGAGTATCCTTATTCCCATACTATTTAATCTGACCTTATTTTAACAGGCTATACCGGCATATACCAGCAACTTATGGTAATGTCAATGTTTATACCCGGTTGTCTAGAGACCCGGGCTGTCTAAATGGCATCTTTCCGGGCCTCCTGCAGTCGTTCCAGGGCTCGATTGAGATTGACCTTGGCCTCATGATAGAAGGTCGGCCTTAGTTCCAGGGCGCGTTGGAAGCATTTGGCTGCTTCCTCATATTGCCCTTCCATAAAGTAATGGACCCCGATGTTGTTGTAGGCCTGAGCCTCATCCCCGGCTTTAAGAAAGGTTTGCAAAGCTTCCGGGTAGCGTTTGGTCGCGGCCAGGGCCATCCCCAGATGGTAGTTGATCTTGACATGATTGGGGGCCAGAGTTTGCCCTTTCTTGAGCCAGGTAATGGCCCGGGGATAATCCTTCACCTGTAAATAAGCCTGCCCCAAGGCGGTCAGGGTGCCGATATGGCGGGGGTCCAGCGCCGCGGCCGCCTCCAGGGCGGTGATGGCTTCCCGGGTCTGCCCCGCCATTAGCTGAGCCACTCCCAAAAGATAGCGGGTCCTGGCCCGGTTAGGCTCCTTAGCCAACACGAGGCGAAACTCCTCCAGGGCCAGGGGATATTGTTTCTCCTGAAGGTGCACCAGTCCCAAAGCCTCATGGGCCGCCAGCATCTCCGGCTGCTTAATCAGCAGCCTGGCCAGCTCCCGCCGGGCCGCCTCATATTGCCCGTTGAGCAGAAAGATCACCCCCACCTTGTACCGCAAGTCCTGATTCTCCGGCTGATTTTTCAGGATCTGGAGAAAGTTTACCAGGGACCTTTCGTAATCGTGGTTCTGGACGGCCAGGTCGCCCAGGGTCTCCAGACGATCCAGGGGTATCTCCCGCCGATCCAGTCGGGAGGTCTGCCGGTTAGGCGCAGGATCATAGGCCTCCGCCAACTTGGCGGCCTCGCCAGGCTTTATCCCGCGCACCCCTGAAGGCACCGCCCCCTTCATCAGGGAACACTGACTCAACAGAAGTGGCAGGGCCAACCCTAAAGCCGTAAAAATCAGCCGCTGAACTTTCCTCATAGGCTCCCCCTTCAGTCCACCAGACGGGCCAGGGTGTTTTGGCGCGGCACCAGGTCATGGCCCAGGATGACCTGGATATCCACCTTTCCTGCCAAGGTTGGGTCTGGTTCCACCTTAGCCTGCCGAAAGAATTTTTCCTTAAGGGCCCAAGCCACCTTCTCCCCCTGAGGCCGATAATAGATAGTGGTCTGTTCCATACCAAAATCCCGGTAGTTGGCAATGGCCGCGACCCAAAAGCCTTCATCGTCTAACAGCTCCCGGGTCTGGTGGGCCAGGTTCGGCACCCCGTTGCCGTTGCACACCTTGATGGCGGTGGTGGCCAAATCTATCCCGGTAGGTGGCGGCCGTCTAAGGGGCTTTGGCTTCTGGGCTGCCGCCACCTTCTTGACCGGGGTATTAGCTTCAGGTCCAGTGCGGGGCGTACCCGCCTTCTGCTCAACCGGTGGTGGCGTCTTTACCGCCACGGGCTTCACCGGGAGTTGGTCCTTAACCGCCACGGGCTTCACCGGGGTTGGGGGACGGGCCGCCACCTGGGCCTTGGGATCGGGTTGGCCCCCTAATTTGGGCCCTTCTGCCATTGGCCCGAAAGAGGCGGACGGCGGTGTAGCAGCATAGGTTTTAGCCCCCTCCATGCCCAGAGCCGCCAGCACCTGGTTAAGTTTGCTTTGGGCCACCGCTTCTGTCTCCACCTCTTGCCACAGGTGACGGGCCTCCTCCTGGCGCCCCTGGCGACACAACAACATGCCCAGATTATTGCGGGCTGCTACATTATGCGGATTACGGGCCAAGGTCTGGCGGAAACAAGCCTCGGCTTGCTTGAAGTTGCCGGCCCGATAATAGGAAAAACAGAGATTATTGCTCAGGATCGGGTTGTCACCACTCCGGGCCAAGGCCTCCTGATAGATCTTCTGGGCCCGTTCCACCTCCCCCACCTCGTCATAGCCCTGGGCCAGGGCGTTAGCTACTTTAAGATTGTGGGGCTCCTGTTGATAGGCGTCTTCCAATTCTTTCAAGGCCAGGTCGGCGCGCCCGGTGAGTTTCAAATAATGGGCATTCCTCAGGAGCCGCTCACTATCTCCGGAAACCGGCCGGACCACCACCCGAGAACCGGCCTCTGAACCATAACGGGCACCCCAGCCGGCACAGCCGCCAGACCCGGAGACCAGGCCCAGCAAAAGCAGCGTCACCCAGAAATGGGCCACCAGGTTAGGGCGCTGCCTGATGCCGGCCTTGAACCCCGTTATGTTGTTAAGTAATGCCCTCATCCTAGATTCCTTTTAATGAGTAAACAATGGGCTTTTGGTAATTTGAATGATTGCCGGCCCCAAAACTACAACAAGGATAGAGGGAAAGATAAAGAAGATCATGGGTATCATGATCTTCACCGGCAGCTTGGCCGCTATCTCCTCGGCCTTTTGACCCCGCTGCACCCGCATAAATGAGGCGTGGGTGCGGAGCGATTGGGCAATGCAGGTGCCCATTTTTTCCGATTGAATCATCAGGGCCATCAGGGACTTGACATCCTGGACCCCGGTACGCTCTCCTAAATTCCTTAGGACTACCTCCCGTTTGATGCCGGTACGGAGTTCGGCATTGGTGAGCTGCATCTCGTTGTAGAGGTCCTTGGATATGGGCCTAATCTCCTCCGTCACCCGGTTAACGGTGGCCTGCAAAGACATGCCCGCCTCCATACAGACGATGAACAGGTCCAAGATATCCGGCAGGGCCATCTCGATGCGTTTCTGCCGCCGCCGGGTGATGGCCTTAAGTATATATTGGGGTAAATAAAAACCCACCCCCACCAGCAGTATAGAGACCAGCAAGTGGGCCATCTCCACTCGGCCCTTCATAGCGGTGACCAGCAAATATGGGAGGGGTAGGGAAAATGCGGTCAAGGCCCGGATCCCGAAATAGATGGCCGGCCCTTTAGGGTTGCGAAAGCCAGCCTGAATCAAAGCATTTCTGGTCTTGGAAAGCTCTTTCTGGTCCTTCAGGACAAATTTGCCGAGAGAGGAAATCCATTCCAGAAACCCTTTTTTATAGGGGTTCTCTGAGCCTTCTCGCCGCATCCCAGGCTTGGAGGGGTAAAGCGATTTCTTAAACCGCGCTTTCACCGTCCGGCGATTACCGTAATAAGTGAGGAGACCGTAGGTAACAAAGGCGGCGGCGGCAAAAACCGTGCCCCACATGAGCCAGACGATATCGGTCATCCTCTCCTCCTTTACACCTTGATGTTGACCATCTTTTTCATAACGATGGCCCCCAATAGAAGGTTGATGAGTCCCACTCCCAATAACTTGACTCCCAAGGGATCCCTCAAAAAGCTCAGCATGTGTTCCCGGTTAAGGAGAAATATGATTATGAAGGTGCCCACCGGGAGAAGTCCCAGGATGATGGCGGAAAAGCGTCCTTCCGCAGTGAGCCCCCGGATCTTCCCTTTTAACTTCAGGCGTTCCCGAACGATCATGCCGATATTTTCCAAAATTTCCGCCAGGTTGCCTCCGGTTTCCGATTGAATCAAGACTGCGGTGACAAAGTATCTGAGGTCCCGGCTGTCCACCCGCTCCCCCATACGCCTTAAGGCCTGAATAACGCTCAGACCCAATCGCTGCTCTTCATAAGTGATGCGCATCTCCATCCCCAGAGGCGGGGGAATCTCCTGGCTCACCAGTTCCAGAGTTCCTGCCAGGGTGTGGCCGGCCCGCATGGACCTGGCCAACAACTCCATAGCCTCTGGCATTTGCTTCTCAAAAAGCACGCTCTTGCGACGCTTTTTCCACCGTAATAAGAGAACCGGCGCCAACCCCAGGGAGAAGCCCCCCCCCAGCCCCCACAGCAGCATTTTCCCTAGCGTCATTCCCAAAATAAAACCGATGCTCCCCAGGATACCCACCATGCACAGAAAAGTTGTGGGAGTGAGGTAAATATCAGCCTGGAGCAGTTGGCGCTGAAGGTTTTCTATCTTGCTCCAGCCTGCCACTCCCTCCATCAGGGACATGAGCGGACCTTGGCGGATTTCTTGGTAGTCTTTGAATATCTGAGCCCGGACTTCTAATTCCCGGGCACTGGCTTTGAGACGCTGTTGGAGTTTCCGCCGCTGCCTGAGAGGCTCCACCAGGAGGTAATTGATCGCGGCGACTAACAGAAATACCGCGGTAAAGACGCCCACCAATCCCAAGGCATATTGAAGATTCGTGGCTGCCAGGTTTACTTGGTCCATCCGTCGTCTCCCCTCAAGGTTGTCTCTTTTCCTTTCTTGAACATTATTTAATGCTCGTTTGCCGGATCGGGGGGTTGAAGATGTTGTCCGGCAGAGGCACCCCGAAGAGCCGGCAGCGGTCGGCGAACCGGGGCCGCACCCCGGTGGCCACATAGCGCCCTAAAATTCTCCCTTCCTCATCAATCCCATGGCGCTCAAAGACGAAAATATCCTGCATGCTGATCACCACCCCGCTTTCCATGCCGGTGATCTCGGAAAACCCCACCATGCGGCGAACCCCATCGCTGTGGCGCACCAACTGGATGATCACATCTATAGAGGAACCGACCATCTGCCGCGCCGTTTTTTCCTGGATGGTGATGCCGGAAAGAGAGATCATGGTTTCCAGGCGGGTCAGGGCATCCCGGGAAGTATTGGCATGGATGGTGGTCATAGACCCCTCGTGGCCGGTATTCATGGCCTGGAGCATGTCGATGACTTCGGCCCCCCGCACCTCACCCACGATGACCCGGTCCGGGCGCATCCGCAAGCTATTCCGCACCAGTTCCCGCGCGGTGATCTCCCCTTTCCCTTCGACATTGGGCGGCCTGGTCTCCAGGCGGCATACATGTTCCTGCTGCAATTGCAGCTCCGCGGAATCCTCGATGGTGATGATGCGTTCCGTGGCCGGAATGTAGCCGGAGAGGATGTTGAGCATGGTGGTCTTGCCGGCGCCGGTGCCCCCGGAGATGACGACATTTATTTTGGCCACCGCGATGGCCTTGATGACTTCCGCATTCTCTGCGGTGAGGCTGCCTTTTTGAATCAGGTCTTCCAGAGTAGGGCGTTGCACCGCAAAGCGGCGGATACAGAGCATAGGCCCGTCCAGGGCCAAAGGCGGGATGATGGCATTGACCCGGGAACCGTCCGGCAGCCGGGCGTCCACCATGGGGGTGGACTCGTCGATGCGGCGTCCGACATTGCTTACTATTTTATTAACGATTTTTAAAAGATGGCTGTTATCTTGAAAGCGTATGTCCGTGAGCTGCAGCTTGCCGTACTTTTCGATGTAGACTTGATTATAGCCGTTGACCAGGATATCGGAGATGGCCGGGTCCGCCAGCAGAGGTTCCAGGGGCCCCAGACCCAGGATCTCGAATTCCAACTCCCTGGCTAAGCGGGTCTTTTCCCCCATATTCAGGGGCTCTTCTTCCTCTTCCAAAAGAAAGCCCAAGGCTTGACGGATCTCTTTGGCCCTCAATTTTTCGTCCAAATCCTCCAACTGGGTGAAGTCCAGACGCTCCAAGAGGCGGTGATGGATGCGAGTCTTGACTTTGTAAAGGAGAGCTTCCCTACCATCATGCTGCCGCGGCGCGACTATTTTGAGGTCAAGAGTATCTTGACCCTTGGGGGTCGCCCCTTTCCAGACCTTCTTTTTGTATTTCGGCCAACCCACTTAAGTTCATCCCTTGTGAAATATCCAGAATCTACGCTTAGAAGAAGGCGTCAGGACCGCTTCTTCCTCCGCCGCCGCCGGGGCTGCTTCCCTCAGCTTTTGGGCCATCTGTTTAAGGCTGTGGTAAAACTTCGAACGGGGTGCTGCCAGCATCAGCGGTTCTCCCCGGGTTATCGCTTCGTGCAAGGCCGGGTTATCACTGGGCAGGGTAGCAAAGATCGACTGTTTAATAACTTGCTCCAGGTCGCGTAATTGCAGGTCATTGCCTTTGTGGTGGCGGTTGACCACCACCTTCACCTGATCCTGCCCCGATTGCCATTCCTGGAGCATAGGCCAGAGCTTTTTCAAGTTCCGTAGGTCCGGCACGGTGAGTTCCGTGAGCATCAGCACCACATCGGCTTCCTTGCATACCTGAAGAAAGAGACCGTCCAGCCAGTGACTTAAGTCGACAATGATCCACTTATACAGACGCCGGAGCAGGGCAAAGATTTTCTCCACGGCCTCCAGCTCAATGCTGTCCTGCTCCTTAAAATCCGAGCAGCCGTGCAGGATGGCCAGCTTACCCCGGTAAGGTTGCATAATTCTCTGGACGAAGGATTGGTCCAGGGTTGATAAATTATGGATTAAATCAATAATGCTGTAGGTCGCCTCCTGGTCCAGGAAATTTCCCACATCCGGGAAAGGCCGCCCCAGGTCCACCACGGCCAGGGGGCCGGTGGTCAACTCGGCCAGGGCCAAGGCGAGATTTATGGTAACGGTGGTGGCTCCCACCCCGCCTTTATGCCCGGTGACCACCACCACCTGGCCCCGCCCGGGGCTTTCCGGTTGCAGCCGTTTTTTGGCGATCCAAACCCGCTCCAAAGCCGCTTCCAGCTCCGGCTGGCTCAGGGGCAACGGTAAAAATTCCCGCACCCCCATCTGCATGGCTTGGATCAGAAAGTCAGCTTCCCGGTTATGAGAACATACCAAAACGGCGGTTTTGGGCAGACTCTGAGTCAGGTTTTGCAGCCACCGGGGAAGGTTGTTCTCTCCATCTAGGTCAACCAGCACCACATCCGGCGGCATCCCCTGGCGTTGGTCCAGTAATTCCTGGGGGTCACCGGTCTGCTTCAACAACTTCAGTTGGGGGAGGCCCTCTAAAATCTTCTGGAGGTCCCGGCGTCGATTGCCGGTTCCATGAAGAACAGAGATGGTTAAACTTTCAGGATGCACCTGCAGTCCCCCTCGCGCCGGCTTCAAGACGAAGATTTGGCTGCTACGTAATTAACCTTAGACCTAAAGTCTTCCTTCTCGCTTCCTCAAGACTCTGATTAAAACTTTTCAGTATATTGCGCCCGACCCCAGCAGCACTGGACACCGAGGTCTGAAGCGCGCCCGGCTGATGCCGGGCCAGTCAAGACTTAAAAAAGTACCCTTTATCTTTCTGGTTCATTTGGTCGCCGTCGTGGTTACCGTAGGTATGGCCGCCGGCGTGGTTTCCTTCTCTTTAAAGCTCTTGTCATAACGCTCCAGGACATTATGTCCGGCCTGCGGATCCAATCCCACCGTCGGGGTGGGCGCCAGCCCGGCCTGGGGATTGATCACTTGCTGGGCGATATTGTTTCTCACGGAACGCCCGTAATCCATCTCCAGAGCGCTGGGACCGCAGCCGCACAGCCCTAGCCAGACCACTCCCACAGCCAGCCCCATTCCTATCTTTCTTTCTATGCCGCGGCGCTGTCCACCCATGCGCATCTCCTTGTCAGTTCACCGTCTGATAACCGAACCCTGGAAGCTGAGCCTCCGGGACCGATACCGGGGCCGCAGCCGGCGTCGCGGCCGGCGGTTGTCCCTTCTTCTTGCGCCCCTCCAGGGCCCCCAACAGATAGAATTCAATATCATTGGGCTCAATATATTGATCCGTGGGCAGTCGGGCCGCGGTGGCGGTCATGGGTTTCACCAGATGCGGGGTCACCATCACCACCAGCTCCGTCTCATTCTTCTGGAAACTGCTGGAGCGGAATAGAGCCCCCAGAACCGGGATATCTCCCAATACCGGAAACTTGTTGACCACATTGCGATGGCTGTCGGACAGCAGCCCGGCGATGGCAAAGGTCTCTCCGTCTTTTACCTCCACATGAGTAGAGGTGCGCCGGACCTTCAAACCGGGCACAAAAAATCCTCCGCTGGTTAGAGCCACACCGGCCGTGGTATCCAACTCCGACACCTCCGGGGCCACCTTCAGGGCGATCTTGCCATCATCCAGCACCGTGGGAGTGAAAACCAACCCCACCCCGAACTTCTTGTATTCAATGGTGATGGTGGTGCCCCCGCCGCTGGCCTGGGGCACCGGGATAGGAAATTCCCCGCCTGCCAGGAAAGAGGCCTCCTGGCCGCTGGTGGTCACCAGGTTAGGCTCCGCCAAGAGGCGGCCCAGCCCCTGTTGCTTCAAAACATCAAAAAATATGGTCCACAGCACCCCCCCGGCCTTGAACCCGGCCAGGCCCGTGAGGTTGGTGCTCAGGAGCTGGTTAAAAACCGTGCCCGTGGTCCCGGATTGGCCGATCATTGGTCCAATCAAGGGTATTAAAGTGCGGGACAGATTCGAGATGCTGCCCAGGCTGTTGATCTGATTGGCCCCGAAATTGCCGCTATTGGTTAAGCCCCACATGTTAATGCCCATGCGTTCCGCCACATTGCGGCTGATCTCGGCCAGGCGCACCTCCACCATCACCTGTTGCACCCCGCCTACGTGCAACAGGTTGATAACCTTTTCCTTTTTATTGCCCACATAGGGCAGGGCCAGGGAGATGGCGGTGCTCTGGGCCACCGGGCCGGCAATCTCTCCAGACAGAACTATGGAATCTCCAGCAGCCTCCACCGCGATCTTTTCTTTGGGCAGGACCTGGTGTAACTTCTCTTTCAGCAGGCTGATATCGGCCTCCACCGTTACCGTGGCGGAGGTGAAGCGCGATTTGCCCCAAATACTGATATTAGTCACTCCCGGAGACTGGGCATTTACATAGATTTCCTTATCAGAGATCAGCATGATGTCGGCAGTCTCCGGATCGGCCACCGAGATCCGGCTGATGGCAAAAGGGGTGCGCAGGACCTTGGATTGTCCGGCCCTAAGACGCAACGTTTGTTTGATTTCCTGGTCCTTAATCCCTTGCAGCAAGTCGGCGCCCTCAGCCGGTCGGCCCCATACCAGGAGAGTTAGGGTCACCACCGAAAGTATTATCCCCAGGCTTAGGAGCGCCTTGCGGCCCACCGCCTTCCCTTTTTTTGTGACCATGATCATCTCCCCCTGGTTATCCCCTGAGCTGTCAGGCTCACCAAACTCTCTCCCGCTAATCCGCAGGAAGAGAGGGTGACCGCTGGGTGGCGTCATCGCCGGTTTTAACAATCAGGTTTCTTAATAATTAAAGACCTCTGAAAAAATGCCTGGTTTAGTAACCTCCCTAGTGGGCGGCCAGAGACGGCCGCCCCACCGCCTTGATGTTCCTGGTGGGGCGGGCCTCCGTGCCCGCCAGCATTACTCTCTCCTGTCATTTTGCAGAGGTCTCAA
>JAUXZG010000246.1 GCA_030694005.1 Desulfobaccales bacterium
GCCGGCCTCCTGCTCATCCGTCCAGCCCCGGGGCAAATCCTGGACCGAGTCTAATTCACCATAAATAAAATAGCCCGTTTCCAGAGTCGGGCCCACCAGGCGATAGCCCTTGGCCGCGAGGATGTCCAGCAGTTGCTGGAAATTGCCGGCCTCAACCACTACCCTGGCGCCGGCCGGTATCGGTGGGGTGGCCATAGATCAGGAGATCTCCAGTTAAGAGGGCAATGACAAAGTTGGCTGAACCAAAAAACTGTGGGCGAACTGGAATATTATCAATATAGGGTCTGGAAAAAGTGGCGTCAAGGGAGCAGTTGGCCGGCTGGGAAATGGGGCGAGACGGGAGGCCAGAGAGCCTTGGGTTGGAGCAAAAAAAGGTCCTTAGCCCAGGGCTAAGGACCTTGAAATCGGGGCCGAATCCCCGGATACGGGGTCCGCCTTAAAAAGTATAAAGCGCCGTGAGCATGGGAGTGTATTTATGGACCCCATTTTTACCCGCCAGGTCTAAGGACACTCCCGCGGCCAAGGATAATTTATCCGTGGCCAGGAATTCGATCCCCGGCAAGACTCCCAAAACGGTGGCTGGGGTCTGGAAGCCTTGAGGGGTTGCGAGGTTCTGCCAGGTCCAGACGCTGTAAAATTCCAACAATAAAACCCAACGCTTGGAGATGGGAAGTTCCGTGGCCAGGTTGAAATTCACGTATTCCCGGGAACGGACCGCGTCAGGTCTTATCTTATTAAGATTAACCGGGGTGTTAAACCAGATCTGGCTATGCACCAGAAACGGTTTCAGGTATTTGAACAGGTTGACGCCGGTGATGAAGTTGAAAGACCCGGTGCCGACGGCATCCTGGAGCAGGCGCCCCGGGTTGAGGTGAGAGGCGTGGCCGCTGGGAAAACCCACCCCCGCCACGCCGGTTATGGCGGGTCGGTAATCGGTTTCCGGCAGCAGGTTGTATTTGGCGATCGCAGTGACATCTCCGACGCCGCTGTAACTGGCGGAGCGTTCGCCATTGGGGCCGGCAATGCCCAGGTCCACATTATTGACCCAGTTATTGATGAAGGGAGCGATGACATATAACTCCATGTCTTTGGTGGGGCCATAGATAATTTTGACCGGCATGCTAAAGGTGTAAAAATCTCCCTTGGCGCTCACCTGACGCCAGTTGGGGGAGAACACTCCCGGGTAGAAGGACAAGGCCCACCAGACCTGCATGGCGACCTTGCCGGTCTCGATGGGCAGGCAGGTGTCACTGATTATGGGGCCGCATGTGCTGGGAGCGCCCTCCTTTTTTTCTTCCGCCGGTGGTGCGGCCGGCGGTTTTTCCAACAAGACTTGGCCGGGTCCTTGAGCCAGCGCCGGCGTCACCGGGAGAAGCCAGCCCCCCAAGCATCCCAGCATCAGCCAAGTCAGAACCCTTTTTTGAATGAGCCGCTTAACTTTAAACCGATGCAGTTCCATACCATATTCCCCTTTCTGAAGGAAAACCTTCAGGTTTTATGCCAGCAAGGGCCTGCGGTTGTTAAACCCCTCCCCCCAGGCCCCGGCCGGTTAAACCGCGTCCTCTCCGGTTTCCCCGGTGCGGATGCGGATGACCTCTTCCACCGGGAAGACGAAGATTTTACCATCCCCGATCCTGCCGGTGCGGGCGTTTTTGATGATGGTCTCCACCACGGCCTTCACCTTGTCCTCCGGGGCCACCACCTCGATCTTCACCTTGGGGAGGAAATCCACCTGATATTCCATGCCGCGGTAGACTTCCCGGATACCTTTTTGCCGCCCGAAACCTTTGACCTCCGTGACCGTCATGCCCTGGACGCTGATCTTGTGCAGGGCTTCCTTTACCGGCTCCACCTTGAAGGGCTGGATAATGGCCTCTATCTTCTTCATGATTTGCCTCCTGACAAATTATTACAGACTGTAGCCGGCTTCTTGATGTTCCGCGAGGTCCAGGCCCGCCACTTCGTCTTCGGTGGTCACTCTGAGACCCATGGTGGCATCAATGAGCTTTAAGAGCACCCAGCTCACCACGAAGGAAAAGATTAGGGTCGCCAGTACGGCCAGGGCCTGGATGCCCAGCTGGCCGGGGTTGCCAAAGAACAAGCCGTCGCCGCCGGCGGCGTTGACCGCCTTGGTGGCGAAGAGACCGGTAGCCAGAGCACCCCAGATGCCGCCGATGCAGTGTACGCCCACCACGTCCAGGGAGTCGTCATAACCCAGCTTCACCTTGGCTAAGACGGCGAGATAACAGACGATCCCAGCCCCCAAGCCGATGAGGATGGCGGACATGGGCCCCACATAACCGGCTGCGGGAGTCACGGCCACCAGCCCGGCCACCGCGCCGGAAGCCGCGCCCAAAGTGGTGGGCTTGCCCCGGTGAAACCATTCCGCGCCCACCCAGGAGAGCACCGCGGCGCAGGTGGCCAGATGGGTGGCGGTAAAAGCGGAGCTGGCCAGGGCCCCGGCCGCCAGGGCGGAACCGGCATTGAAGCCGAACCACCCGAACCACAGGAGCCCGGCGCCCAAAATGGTCATGGGCAGGTTATGAGGAATAAAGGCCTCGGTGCCAAAACCATGGCGGCGGCCCATGACCAGGGCCGCGGCCAGGGCGGCGATACCCGCGTTGATATGCACCACCGTGCCGCCGGCAAAGTCCAGGGCCCCTAAATTTTTGAGCCAGCCGCCATCGCCCCAGACCCAATGGGCCACCGGGTCATAAACCAGGGTGGCCCACAGAACCATGAAGACCAGAAAAGCGCTGAACTTCATGCGCTCGGCCCAGGCCCCGGTGATCAGGGCCGGGGTGATGATGGCAAACATGGCCTGATAGATCATGAAGGTCTGATGGGGGATGGTTTCCGAATAAGCCTTGAAAGGCTCCAGGCCTACCCCGTTTAAACCCACCCAGTCCAGGGAGCCGATGAGGTGGCCCACATCCGGGCCAAAGGCCAGGCTATAGCCGAACAAAGCCCACTGCACGCCCACCACCCCCAGGAGGATGAAGTTTTGCATGATGGTAGCCAGGACATTTTTGCTGCGCACCATGCCTCCATAAAACAGGGCCAGCCCCGGGGTCATGAGCATTACCAGGGCGGCGCTTACCAAGACAAAGGCGGTGTCAGCCGGATTCATATACCAATCCCTCCCGGAAATTTGATAAAAATGCTAAGATACCGCTACCATTCAAAGCAAACGGTATGCCATTTTGAAATTACAATGAAATCAGTTAGTTAAAAATCCACCCTATTATTTTAATTTACATTATTGTATTTGTTATATTTGGTAATATACATTTTTGTATTTTTCTGATAATTACGGGAAGATTTTTGACCAGGATTTGCTTGCCATTACGCCTCTAGATAAATTTACATTTTTGTAGCGCTACCGGAGCAAATAAAGGTAGGAAATTAGGGCCGCCAGGGCCCCAGCCAGACAAACCTCGGCCCCTGGCGCTGAGCATGGTGAGTTTTGCTAAGGGAATCTAACCGGAGGCAGGTGGACAGGTCAGTGGGAAGAGCCGGGGCAACCCCAGGGGTCACCCCCACCAGGCTCTCTCTCCCGCCTAAGCGGTTATTTCAAGGTATCCCAGAGAGCGGCGATGACCCGGTCCTGATCGGCCTCGGTCATCTCGGGATACAAGGGGATGATGATGCTGCGGTCTTGCAGGTATTCGCTCAGCGGCAGGGGCTGACGGAGCGGTAAGTCTTGATAGGCCGGCTCTCGGTGGGAGCACATCACCCCCCGCCGGGTGTGGATGCCCCGGCCCAACAGAGCCTGCATCACCGCGGTCTGTTCTTGAGGACAATCCGCCGACAGAATGATCCAGAAAGATTGCCAGTTGCTCCGGCCGTAAGGCGGCTCCTGCGGCAGGGCGATGTACGGGTGTCCGGCTAAACCTTCCTGGTAGCGGGCCGCCAGGCGACGCCTGGCGGCAATCAAGGCCGGCAAACGCTTAAGCTGCTCCCGGCCCACCGCCCCCTGAATATCACTCAGCCGATAGTTATAACCCACCTCCAGATATTGCTCGAACACCACCTTGGCGGCCTGATGGCGCTCCGCGGCGGACAGGGACATGGCATGGCTGCGCAGACGAGACAGGCGGGCCATGAGCTCGGGATCCCGGCAGGTGATCATCCCCCCGTCCCCGGTGGTAATAACCTTGCGGGGATGAAAAGAGAAGGTGGCCAGGTCCCCCCGGGGCCGGCCGATGGGCTCCCACCCGGCTCCAAGATTAATTTCGGAACCTAGAGCGCAGGCCGCGTCTTCCACCACCATAAGGCCATGCTCCCGGGCCAGAGGCAGGATGCGGCCCAGATCACAAGGCATCCCCAACTGGTGCACCGCCAGAATGGCTTTTGTCCGGGGGGTGATGGCCGGTCCGATGAGTTCGGCATTGAGGTTGCCGGTGTTAAGTTCCACATCCACAAAAACCGGGGTGGCCCCCACATAGCGCACCGCGTTGGCCGTGGCGATAAAGGAGTGGCTGACGGTAATCACCTCATCGCCCGGGGCCAGGTCCAGGGCCATCAGGGCCAGGTGCAGGGCCGCAGTGCCGCTGGAGCAGGCCACCGCGTGAGAAGCGCCCAAATGCGCGGCGAACTCCTTCTCAAAGGCCGCCACCTCCGGCCCCTGCACCACCCAGCCGGACAATATCGCCCGCCGAGCCGCGGCAGCCTCCTCCTCCCCCAAAGTGGGCCGGGCCACGGGAATCTGCCCCATGCACTACCTCCTAAGTTTGTGGGTGGATTTTTGGGGGATGGGGCTAAGGGGCACAGCCCCTTACCCCCTCCCCCAATCCCCCGCCCCCAATCCCTTAAGATTTTCTTTTTAGCCGTGGCAGGGGGGGGCCCTTCGCCCCCCCTGCCACGGCTAACTTAAGCGGGTTGGGAGGGGGGTGTGGGGGGAGATTGTAAGTGGACCTCAGGTCCCTGGCCCTCCCCCCACAATTCACTTCTCTCCCACCGCGACCCAGGCCAGGTGGGCGGCGCCCAGGAGGCCGGCGTCGTCTCCCAGTTTGGCCGGGCAGATGTTCAGCGCTTCCGGCGGGAACATGGTCAGGCGGCGGTGCAGTTCTTCGGCCATGGCCAACTCGAACATTTCCCAGGCCCGGGCGAAGCGGCCGCCGATGACCACCCGGGAAAGGCCCAAAAGGTGCACTACGGTGGCGATGGCCAGTCCCAGAGCCCGGCCCATGCGGTCAAAGGCCCGGCAGGCCAGGAGGTCCCGGTGTTGCGCGGCCACCACCAGGGTTTCGCCGTGCATGGCGTCCGGGTCCGTCTCCCACAATTCCCGGAGCCAGGAGCCGGTCCCCTGGGCCAGTTGCTCCTTGACCCAGGCCACCGCCCAGGAAGCGGAGGCCACGGTCTCTAAGCAGCCCCGGTTGCCGCAGCGGCACCTTTTGCCCTCGGGATCCACCGTGATATGGCCGATTTCCGCGGCGGTGCCCTCGGTCCCGGGCCACAAGCGGCCGTCCAGGATGAGGCCGCCGCCCACCCCGGTTCCCAGGGTAATTCCCAACATCTGGGCACTGCCCTTCCCGGCCCCCAGCCAGTGCTCCCCCAGGGCGAAGAGATTGGCGTCGTTTTCCAGAAAAACCGGCCAGGGCACCAGGGGTTTGAGACGCCCTACGATATGGCAATCGTTCAGAGCCGGGACATTGGGGGCAAAGGCCACTTGGCCTTCCCGGGGCAAGACCCGGCCGGGCACCCCCAACCCCACCCCTTTGATCTCCAGGCGCCGTGAAAGCGCCTCTTCCCCGCACCTTAACAAATCTGTGGCCAGGCCGGCCACCAGGGTATCCTGATCCGGCATGGAAGCGGTGGCCCGCTCCCACCGGGCCAGGATTTCTCCGTCCCGGGTCACCAGGGCCAGGCGATCATTGGTGCCCCCTAAATCAATGCCGACTACCGCCGGTTCTTTGGCCACCCGGGCCTCCCTTCCCTCAACTGCTGCATCTTTGGGATAAATTCCATTAACTGGGCTGTCGGCGTAGCCCCGGGGCGCACCAAACAAGGAGGAGTACAGCTCACATCCACCACCGTGGATGGCTGTCCCCCGGGACAGGGGCCAACATCCAGGATGAGGTCCACCTGCTCCCCGAATTGTTCATCTACCTCTGTGGCCAGGGTCAGGGGCGGTTGCCCGGCGCGATTGGCGCTGGTGCCGGTCACCGGCCAGCCCAGCGCGGCCACTAACCGAGTGGTGACAGGTTGGCGCGGTTGCCGCACCCCCACCGTGCCGGTCCCTCCGGTGACCAACTGCGGCAGTTCCGGCCGAGCCGGCAAAATGATGGTCAAAGGGCCGGGCCAGAAGCGGGCCATGAGCTGTCGGGCTACCTCCGGTACTCCCCGGGCCACCTGGGGGACCATCTCCGGGGTGGCCACCAGCAGCAATATCGGCTTTCCCGGCGGACGGTGCTTAACGGCAAAAAGCCGCCTAAGAGCCTCCTCATTAAAGGGTTGCACCGCCAAGGCGTAATAGGTGTCGGTGGGGATGGCCAAGATACCGCCCGCGGCCAGCAAACCCCGGGCCTCCTCCACCAAAGCCTCGGCCTCCTCCTGCCGCCATCCCCAGACGCGCCCCATGCCCCATCATACCTTCCATAAGGCCGAGTGGCAAGGGTGATGTGGGGGGAGGGCCAGGGACCTGAGGTCCCTGCCCTCCCCCCACACCCCCCTCCCAACCCGCAAAAGGAGGCCTGGGAAGGCGGGACTTTTGGTCCCGCTTTCCCAGGCCCAGAATTTATGGGATTGGGGGTGGGGGTTTGGGGGAGTTTTTTGTAAGGGTAAGGGCCCACGGCCCTTAGCCCCCTCCCCCAAATTACCACTTCAAGGAGTCATGCCATGGATTTGAGCACTATACAGGCGATAGAGCTGGCCATTTCGCATGAGTTGGAGGCCAGGAGAAGTTATCTGGCGTTGGCCGAGGAGACGGATGATCCGGAGTTAAAAAGGCTGCTCAAAGAAATCGCCCAGGAGGAGGCGGGCCATGAGGTTTCCCTGCGCAGCCGATTGCGGCTTTATCAGGAAAAGCATCTGCTCAGGGACACCATCGCCCGCTATGTCAGTCCCGAGATGTGCGAGGAGATCTTAAAGAATCCGGACCTGTTGCAATTAGGGGGGCGGCGCCAAGAGGTGACGGTGCTCTTTGCGGACATCCGTAATTTTACTTCCATGTCGGCATCTCTGGCTCCGGAAGGGGTGGTGGAGGTGCTCAACACCTTTTTCACGGAGATGGTGGACCTGGTGTTTGCGCATAAGGGCGCGCTGGACAAGTTTTTGGGGGACGCCCTGATGGCGGTTTTCGGGGTGCCGGTGGCGGTGCCCGAGGCGGCCTCTCAGGCGGTGGCCTGTGCCCTGGCCATGCATGGGCGTTTGCAGGAGATGCAGGCTCAAGGGCGCACCCCCGTCCAGGGGATGCGCATCGGTATCAATACCGGAGAGGTCATTGTGGGCAACATCGGCTCCGACAAGCGCATGGATTTTACGGTCATCGGGGATGCGGTAAATGTGGCGGCCCGACTTCAGGAGTTGGCCAAAGACCTGGGGGCCGACACCTTGGTTAGCGAAGCCACCTTTAAGGCAGTGGGGGGGAAGTTCAACCTTGTGGCCGGTCCGGCGTTGGTGCTTAGAGGTCGCCAGGAGCCCACCGCGGTTTACCGCCTGGATGACTGAAATAAGGGCCAAACCCCGCGTCAAATGCCATTGAAAACAAAAAAAATAGTTCGTGAAAAATATTATTGACAACGGCCGCGATATGGATTATTTTGAGCTTCAGGATGGCATGTGAAATATTTCACATTTTTCATAGAGTTACGAATTCTCACTAAAACTCTCAGCCGAAAGGGGACAGGAAATGGAACTTATTGGTCACGGCGGTAAACCCCTGGTAGAAAGGGTGATAACCGATAAAGCAGAAGCCAAGAATAAGATCAAAGGGTTGAAAGCGATACCCGCAAGCCGGCAGATGGCTACGGAGTCCATTGGCATTGCTCTGGGCTTTTTTTCACCCCTCCAAGGCTTCATGAAAAGAGCCGATGTGGACGCCGTAGTCCAGAAAATGGAGCTGGCGGACGGCACCCTCTGGAGCATTCCCATTGTTTACGATATTTCCGACAAGGAAATCCACGATTACGGCATCAAGGCAGGCATGAGCGTCCTTTTGACCCGTAACGGCAACCCCATGGCCATCTTCGAAATCGAAGAGATCTTTACTTACCCCAAAGAGGAGATAGCCTTTAAGGTCTATGGTACCAAAGAAGAAAAACATCCCGGTGTTGCCAGGACTTATGCCTATAAAGATAAGTTCTTGGGCGGCAAAATCACCCTGGTGCAGTCTCCCAAGGTCCGCGAACCTTATACCCCATATTTCTTGACCCCCAGACAGCACCGGGAAAAGTTCAAGAACCTGCACTGGCAGCGCATCGTGGCCCACCAGACCCGCAACGTGCCCCACTCCGGCCATGAATGGCTGATGAAACATGCCTTTATCGCGGCCCACGGCGAGCTGCCGGTGGAATCCATGGAAGTCATGGGCAAGGCCATCTCCGGCGTGCTGGTCAACTGCATCGTGGGCGAAAAAAGGGCCGGCGACTACATCGACGAAGCCATCGTCCTGTCCCAGGACGGTCTGAAGAAATACGGGTACTTCCGGGAAGATATCCACATGACCACCATGACCTTCTGGGATATGCGCTATGCCGGGCCCAAGGAGGCGGTGCATCATTCCATCATCCGGGCCAACCTGGGGCTGACCCACCACATGTTTGGCCGGGACCATGCGGGCGTAGGCACCTACTACGATTCCTATGAAGCCCACCGGTTGCTCATGAGCATCCCCAAAGAAAAATTATTCATCACCCCCATCTTCGTGCTGGAATGGGCCTATTGTCCCCACTGCGGCGAGGTCACCTGCATCGGCCTGTGCGGTCACTGGAATGAGCTGCAGAAATTCAGCGGCACCAAGATCAGGTCCATCCTGATGGATGAAGTGAAGCCCACCCGCATGATCTTCCGGCCCGAGGTCTTTGACATCGTCATGGACGCCGCCAAGAAATACGGCTTTGGCTCACCCTTCGTCACCCCGGAATACCTGGCCGAGGCCGCGCCTGCCTTTAGCTTTGAACCCCTATAAGGGTGACAATTTGGCTTATGGAGCTCGGTAATCCCTGAATACTAAACTAAAGGCACCCTCTGCCTGGGACAACTTTTAGGAGGAACGGACATGGCTGAAACTTTTCCCATCAATATATGGATCAATGAGGAGAGATTTAAGGCGCTGCAAGAGGCCGGCCTCGGAGGTTTATTGAAAGAGGAACTGGCCGGTATGAAGGTCCTGATTGTTCCGTGCAACGAGGCCCAAAGGGACAAGGTTCTCAAGTTATTCCCCATGGCCAAATACGATGCGGCCACCACCAAGAGCATCGAGCTTTTGCCCAAGTATGTTAAGGACAAGCTCTACGAGATGGCGGTGAAGAGGAAAACCCTCAACATGATGGACGAGTTCGTCGCCGGCTTTGCGAAAGCCGGGGATGCCTTCTGGAACCAGGATATCGCCTAGGCCGAGACCAGGCCTCAGGGGGCAGAAGCAAGACGGCCCTTGAGGCTTAGCTGCCTCCGGGCAGTTAAGTAAGCAGACGCCGGTAATTTAGGGGAGAATTGGGAGAGGCGGTGGCCGGCATTTGGCAGCCACCCCCGAACCATGACAGTATAAAGATAACCGCTTAACCCTAGATGAGGAGGTTTGACACTATGCCAAGTTTTGTAATCACGGAAAAATGTGACGGCTGCAAAGCCCTGGACAAGACCGCTTGCCAGTACATCTGCCCCAATGACCTGATGGTCCTGGAACCCGAGGCAAGACCTGATGGTCAAAAGAAGGCTTACAACCAGGAGCCGGACCAGTGCTGGGAATGCTTCAACTGCGTGAAGATTTGCCCCGTGCAGGCCATTGAAGTCCGCCACTATGCGGATATCATGCCCCTGGGCTCCAGCACCA
>JAUXZG010000247.1 GCA_030694005.1 Desulfobaccales bacterium
AAGACCCACTGGCGCTCGGCGGCCGGGGCGGTGATGCCGATGCCCGCGGCGCAGGAGATCAACGGCAGCTTGGCCTTCTGCGTCACATCCAACACGGTCATGGAGGTATGGGTGAGGCTGGGGCCGATGATGGCCAGCACCTTGTCCTTTTGCATAAGCTTCTCGGCGTGGAGCCGGGCCTTGGTAACGTCTCCTTCATCGTCGTAGATGACCAGCTTTACGGGATGGCCTTTAAGGCCGCCCTGAGCATTGAGCTGCTCCGCCAACATTTCCATGGTATTGCGCTCCGGTTCCCCCAGGTAGGAGGCCGGTCCGGTGATGGAGAAGATGCTGCCGATCACATAAGGCTCCGCTTCTTTAGCGGGGCCGCAACTGCCCATAACCAACAGCAGAGCTGTCAGAGCCAGGCCCAAAACACCTGTAATTGCCTTGCTTTTCATGACTTTTCCCTCCAGGGGCCTACAGCCGGTAGACCTCTTCGCCCTTGTAGATGTGGATGCCTTCCTTTTGGAGAAGACTGATGGCGTCCTCCAGGTTGTCGAACCTGAAGATGATCACCGCGTTCTTGCCGCTGTGCTGCACAAAAGCGTACATGTATTCCACATTGATGCCGGCCCGGGCCAAAATCTGGAGCACCAGGGCCAGTCCCCCGGGGCGGTCCGGGACCTCCACGGCCACCACCTCCGTTTTGCCCACCGTAAAGCCTTTTTCCTTCAGGACTTCCCGGGCCCGGTCATATTGATCCACGATCAGGCGCAGGATGCCAAAGTCGGTGGTGTCGGCCAAAGACAAGGCCCGGATGTTGATGCCGGCCTCGCCCAGGATGCGGGTAACTTCGGCCAGACGGCCCGCCTTATTCTCTAAAAATACCGAGATCTGTTCGACTTTCATGGACCTCCTCCCTTACCACAGGCGCCGTCAATAATTCCTCACGCAAAGACGCAAAGGCGCAAAGGAACCGCAGCGCCAAACTTCTTGTTCCTTACAGCTGACGCCGGTCAATGACCCGTTTGGCCTTGCCTTCACTTCGGGGAAGGCTGCGGGGCTCCACCAGCCGCACCTTGACGGAGACCGTGAAATAATCCTTGATTTGCCGCTCAATATTCTTGGCCAGGGCCTGCAACTGCTTGACTTCGTCGGAGAAGGTGGCTTCGTCCACCTCCACCTGGATCTCCAGGGTGTCCAACTGCCCCTCCCGGTCGACGATGAGCTGGTAATGGGGGGCCACCCCGGGAGTTTCCAAAAGCACCGCCTCGATCTGGGACGGAAAAACATTCACCCCCCGGATGATGAGCATGTCGTCGGAGCGCCCCCGCAGGCGATGCATGCGGGCCAGGGTGCGGCCGCAGCGGCAGGGGGCATAATCTAAGGAGGTAATGTCCCGAGTGCGGTAACGCAACAAGGGCATGGCCTCTTTGGTGAGGGTGGTGATGACCAACTCGCCCATCTCCCCCGGCGGCACCGGCTCCAGGGTGGCCGGGTCAATGATTTCCGGCAGGAAGTGGTCCTCGAAGATATGCAGGCCTTTTTTACCCTCGACGCACTCCACGCTCACCCCGGGGCCGATGATCTCCGAAAGGCCGTAAATATCTACCGCGTCAAGGCCCAGCCGGTTTTCAATCTCGCTGCGCATGGCCTCGGTCCAGGGTTCGGCTCCGAAGATGCCCACCCTGAGCGGCAGCTTTTGAAAGTCCACCCCCATCTCCTGGCCCACTTCCGCCAGGTACAAGGCAAAAGAGGGCGTACAGGTAAGCACCGTGGGGGCAAAATCTTGGAGCAGCATGATTTGGCGCCGGGTCTGGCCGCCGGAGACCGGGATCACCGCCGCACCCAGACGCTCCGCGCCGTAATGAAAGCCCAGGCCGCCGGTGAAAAGACCATAACCATAGGCGTTATGCACAATATCGCCCCGGTGGGTGCCTCCGGCGGCCAGAGTGCGGGCCATTAACTCCGACCAGGTCTCCAGGTCCCTTTGAGTGTAGGCCACCGGGGTGGACTTGCCGGTGGTGCCGGAGGAGGCGTGAATCCGCACGATCTGGCTCATGGGCGTGGCGAACATGCCGAAGGGGTAATTGTCCCTCAAGTCCTGCTTGACGGTAAAGGGCAGCCGGCGCAGGTCCTCCAGAGTGCGGACGTCTCCCGGCTTCACCCCGGCTTCGTCCAGACGGCGGCGATAGAAAGGCACCAGATGATAGACCCTCTCCACCACCGCCTGCAAACGCCTTAACTGCAAGGCTTCCAGGTCCTCCCGGGGGAGGGTTTCATTTTCGACATCGCGGATCATGGGGAAAACCGTACCTTTCTGATAAACATTCAAGAAAATTATCACGAAGGCGAACCTGGGGTCAATGGGAATATGATGGTGAAGCATTGAGGGGAGGGTCGGGGGTAAGGGCCCACGGCCCTTAGCCTTCTCCCCCACAGATTCTACCCCTCATTATCCTGGAGCCATTGGGGTAGTAAGCGGCACATTTTGCTGGGGCCTGATTGCCACACTATCTCCAAAAGGGAGGCGGCCTCCAGGCGGGCGAGGATTTCCTGACGGCAGGTTACGGGCCCAAGAGCTCCCCATTGTTCTGCCCAGAAGGGCTCTCCGCCTGTGGCAATCAAACAATCCGCCGCCTGGGCCGACAGGTTGGGGGAAAAATCCGTCAGGGCCAGGGACACCCGCACCCGCAAGGTATCCGCCCGTACTTTCAGGAACGTTGGCGCCAGACTGTAACGTGCCGCGCTGGAGCGTTTTTGGTTGTGGGTCAGCAGCCCGGCCAGGTGCAATTTTCGCAGATATTCCCAGGCGGTCTTGCGGTCGAAATGGAAATACTGCTCAAAATCTTTGAGCCGAAACCAGCTCCCCTGGGTCTCCCGCAGAAATTCCCCCAGTTTCTCCCCCGTAAATTTGCGATGTGGCCTTCGGGGGAGCATCCCCTGATGACGGTGGAGCCACCTGTCCAATAAGTCCTCCCGCAAACCCGCTCTAGTTAAGGGGGCAGGGGTGGGTCCGGTTTCGTGGGCGTCGGCCCCTAAGAAGCCGTCAGGGCTGATGAGGGGATAATAGTAGGCGACCCATTGGTCCAGGTGGCGCACCAAGACCCGGAAACGGTCCAGGGTTATCCAGCCGGCTAGGTGGGTTAACAGCGTATCCAGCACCAGGGTCTTCACCTGACGCCGCCGGGCCTGGGGGGCGTCGGGTAAACCCGTCTTTTTAAGGACCACCTCCATTATCACCCCGGCTACCAGGAGCCGATCCAGATCTCCTTCCGGAGGTCCTGGCCGCCTTGAACTTACCTCCTGAAACACTGACCAGCAAAGTCCTTCCATGGATCCCTGCCTGGTACCGGGAGATGGCGCCCTCTTGCCGCTATCTGCTCCAGGGCTCCATTCTCCTTGACCCGACCACCAGCCTTTTTTGATGAATTACCGGTGCAAGGTCATGCCAGGGGCAGATGTCAAGGTAACTGGTTTATTTTACATATAATAAAATGATGCGGCTGGACTCCCCTCTCCTGCCGGTCTTGGGACATGTCCCAGAGCAGGGCTACCCAGGAGGGAGTAATACCAAGGTGCGTCCATAAAGGTATTTTTCTGTAGGGCCGCGATTCAACACGCCCTTAAGGGCGCAATAAATTGCGCCCCTACAAATCCTTATATGGTAATTATTCTTCTGACGGCACCTTGGTATAAGGCCTGAGGTGGGGCCGCCTGGGGAGGGGTATTGAGACCCCGGCCCCAGCCTTTCATCCCGAGGAAAGGGGAAATCTTGGAGAAAAAGGGTTTAATCCCAAGGTTCAGAACCGTAAATCAGGCCCTGGCATCGGGGGCAACGCAGTTCGCCGGAAAGCCTGGCAATGATGGCTCGGCAAAAAGCCGGCAGGTCCTCCGGCTTGCGGGAGGTGATGAGGTTGCCGTCCACCGCTACCTCCACATCCACAAACTTGGCCCCGGCATGGACCAGATCGTCTTTGATGGCGAAAAAAGAGGTCACAGTTTTACCCGGCAATACCCCGGCGGAGGCCAGCATCCAGCCCCCATGGCAGATGGCAGCCACCACCTTGCCGGCCAGGGCCATCTCCCGCACCAGGGAGACCATGGCCGGATAACGGCGCATGTGGTCCGGGGCATAGCCCCCGGGGATGATCACCGCGTCTAACTGGGCCGCCTTTACCTCCTGGGCGGAGGCGTCCACCGCCACGGGATAGCCGAACTTGCCGGTGAACTCCCGGGCGCGGCCGGAGCCCACCACGATCACTTCGGCTCCCTCCTCCCTAAACCTGAGCAGGGGATACCATAACTCCAGATCCTGATAGAGATCCTCCGCCAATATGGCGATGCGCTGGCCGGTTAGCCGCATAGGGCGCCTCATTTAATGAAGTTGTGGGGGGAGGGCCAGGGACCTGAGGTCCCTGCCCTCCCCCCACCCCCCCTCCCAACCCACTTAAGTTAACCGGCTAAGGCGGGGCCAAAGGCCCCGCCTTAGCCGGTTAAATCTAAAACTTAAGGGGTTGGGGGTGGGGGTTTGGGGGAAGATTGTAAGGGGGTCTGTGACCCCTGGCCCCCTCCCCCATAAAACTATTCTACCATAAGTCCCAGGTCGGTGGTCTCGGCGACGGCCTTTCTTACCGAGGCCTTGCCGCTGGGCCAGCGCCAGTAAGGCCGTTGTCTTAAAAAGGGAAATTTCAGCAGGGAAAAAAATCGGTTATCCTCAGGGAGCAGGTAACCGGGCACCCCGATAATCAGGTCCGCTTGGCCCACATTGAGCCGGAGGCTGCGGTGCATTCTATCCCACCAACTAAAGATCACGGAGTAATTGGAGTTGGTCTCCTGGCCGATAACCGAGTGATGCACCCCGTGCATGCGGGGGGTGACCACCACTTTATTGAGGAGGCGTTCTAAACGGATGGGAAGTTTCAGATTGGTGTGGTGGAACATGGTGGCCCCCTGAAACACCAATTCGTAAATCACATAGGTCAAGGGGGCGATCCCCAGCAGGCAAACTTGAAGTATCCTAAAGCCGGTGGAATAAAGAATTTCCCCCAGGTGAAAACGGAAAGAAGTGGACACATCCAGGTCCGGGTCCACATGGTGGACATTATGAAACCTCCAGAGAAGGGCTCTGGTGTGGTTGAGGCGATGCCAATAATAAAAAGTGAGATCCATGAGCAAAAACCCGCAGATAAACTGGGCCCAGAAAGGGACGGGGAGAAGATGGAGCAGACCGAAAGCGCGGTCCCCGGCCCAGGTTGCCCCCCAAAGGGCCACCGGCCTGACCACATAGCCCCCGGCCGCGAACACCGTGGCTGATAGACAAAGATTGAGGGCCAGCCGCGGACCCAAGGCCCGTTTGCGGCGGCGCAGGGGGCGGATGGCTTCCAGTAACAGCAGCAGGGAAAATACCGCCGCCATTGACACCGGCCCCAGGTATAAGGGGGTTAAAGGATGTCTCATCATTTTATTTTATTAATTACCTCTAATTGGAAGGGCCGAGAACGGCTGTCGCCGGTTTCCCCAAAAGGCTGCTTCCTGGGGGCCGGTCCTGAGCGACTGTAAAAAGCCTTTTGATTTTACCGATAAATGGCGGCGGACAAAAGAAGGTTTTTGGGGCCAGGGATACCTTGAGTATTGGCCGGGCCAAGGGGCGTGACTATTGGGGGTAACTAAGCGCCAGGCCCCCTGAATTCTAGGGGACCGCAGGAGAGGATAGTCAGGGGTCTTTGAAACCCTGTTGAGCTAGTCGAACTTGAAACCTTTCTCGGTAAAAACCCTTAAACAGACATCCACCACCTCAGGATCATAAAGGGTGCCCCGGTTCCGGGAAATTTCCTCCAGGCCCTGGTCAATGCCCACTGCCGGCCGATAAGGCCGGAAAGACGCCATGGCTTCCACCACATCCGCCACCGCCAGGATTTTGGCCTCAGAAATAATCTCCCGTTCTGAAAGACCTGATGGGTACCCCGAACCATCTAACCTTTCATGGTGTTGCAAGATAGCCTGGGCCACGGGCCAGGGGAACTCCAGGTCTTTTAAGATGGCATAACCTATCTGGGGGTGGGTCTTAAGGAGGCTTCCTTCAAGTTCGGTTAATTGCTGCGGTTTGGTGAGAATCTCGCCAGGAATGCCGATCTTGCCAATATCGTGGAGGAACCCCATTACCCGTATGCCTTCAAGTTGATCTGGGGAAAAACCCATTTCCTGCGCCAGGGCACAGGCAAGTTGGGCCACCCGGCGTTGATGACCAGCGGTATAAGGGTCTCTCATTTCCACGGTATTGGCCAGGGCCATGACCGTCCCCTCCAGGGTCTGGCGCAATTCTCTAAGGCTCTTCGCCAGGGCTTCTTCCGCCCGTTGGCGCTGGGTGATGTCCCGGATATATTTAATCACCCCGGTCATCTTGCCGGTGGCCTTATCCAGCCTGGGGTAAGCATGCACTTCCAGCCACCCCACCACCTCTTGGCGGGGACCTCTTTTGAGGACTATCTCGGAGTGCGGTGCACCGGTGGCCATAGCGTGGCGAGCGGGGCAGGGGTTGCAGGGATGTTCCCGGCCTTGGTAAGCCTGATAGCATTTCTTCCCCACCAGCGGCCGGGCGTGGGCATACCACTTTTCCATGGTGGGGTTGACTTGCACAATCTGATAGTCCAGGTCCAGGATGCTGAGACCGTCCTGAATACTGGCAAAAACGCTGGAAAGGAAGCGCTCCCCCTCCCGCAAGGCCTCCGCGCCCCGTTGGCGCTCAGTGATTTCCTGGCGCAGTTGTGCATTAACCATCATCAGGGCGGCGGTGCGCTCTTTCACCAGACCTTCCAGGCGGTCCCGGTAGTCATGCAGCTTCTTCTCCACCGCTTTGCGCTCTTCTATTTCCCGATGCAAGTGCTCATTGGTTGAGAGCAATTCAGCATTAAGCTCCTCCAACTTGTCATACGCCTTCTGCAAGGCTTCTTGGGCACGCCGGCGCTCGGTAAAATCAGTTATAGAAAAAACATAGCCCTTAGAAGGTTTATTTTTGTCAAGCGCCCGCCCGGTTATTAGGCAGGGAACCCGGTGCCCGTGTTTATGAAGAAAATCGTATTCGTGTATTATTAAACCTTTTTGCTTTAGGTTGCCGTAGACAACCTCTCCCATTTTTTCATAATCAATAATATCTGGATAAATGATTTCAGTCGATTGGCCCATTAGCTCATCCGGTTCCCAACCGAGGATATCGGTAAACATCCGATTAACCCACACAAAGGTGCGATTCCTCACCAGACATAAGCCATGAGTAATACAGCTTAAAACGGTGTCGAGAAAAACCTGGGAGCGTTTAAGTTGCTCATGAGCAATACCCAACTCTTCAACTTGATCCTGAACTTCTTCCAGTTCAAAGATATATTCCTGAAGACGGTGTCTCTGTTGCTCATCGCGGCTTATCCTGGTGTCTTCCATAATAACATCCCTAACCTTCTTTAATGATCCGGGGGATCAGAGGAGATCTCGGCATATGCGCGTATTTCCCGTAAAATATTGGCAAAACTGACGGGTTTGCACAAATACCGGTTAGCTCCGGCCTTTAAACCCGCCTTTATGTCTTTTCCTTGTGCCCGGGCCGAAAGTATGAGGATGGGGGTACTTTTCGTCCGCTCATCTGCTCTCAGGGTTTTTAAGACTTCAATGCCGCTTAATTTCGGCAGGTTGACATCTAAGAGAATGATATCGGGAAGATGGGTAAAGGCCTGCTTGAGGGCTTCCACCCCGTCTTCCGCGGTAAATACGGTATAGCCCAGCCTGGTAAGTTTTCTTTGGAGATAGGAGTTGATAGATCTTTCATCATCCACTACCAGGATCTTCATAATTTCCATGGACCACTTCCTGTCCGGGTTTTGTCAGGTCCTTGATAATCTGGGTATAGGCAGATGGATCATAAAAATTGTCTGGGGGTTTACCGCCAAAAGGGAAATCAGGAAATCGCCTTGTCAAAATGGGGCAGTCACATCTCGGGACGCGGCCACGCCCCCTTAATTGCTCTTGCGAATGGTCAACCCTAGACCGTTAGTTCGACCTTTGGGAAACCAACGCGGCGGGCTTGGACCTATTTTTTAAAGACCTGCGCAGGCCCGGCGCATTTCCCGGAGATTAACTTAAGAATGGATTATCTATCGGCTCATTATCGGGGGTTAATAAATTTTAAGCATAAGGCCGGGTGAGGTTGGGGGAAGGGGGAAAGAAAAGTGGCTAGGAGCTCCGGCCGCCCGCACCCGCCACCATTTTCTCCCAAAATGACCAGGATTTCAGGTCTCTTCCCAGGTGGTGGCGCAGAAAGGCCTTAAACATGGCCAGGCTCTGAGAGCGCTGCTGCAGGGGGAAACGGAGGCGGGGGAGTTTATCCAGGGGAAGGCTTTGGGCCAGACGCAAAAGTTTTAAAGTTCCCAGATGCAAAGGGACTACGGGCCCTTTGGCGGTCCGGCTGCAGGCCCCGCACAGCACCCCGCCCCGAGGAATGCTGAAATACAAAGGGGGCGCCGGCTCAAGGGCACAACCCAGACAGGATTCTAAGCGAGGGCCATAGCCCCCCAGGGTCAAAAGGCGCAGCAGCAAGGCCGGCAAAAGGGAGTCGGGCGGGGCCCCGGCCTCTAAAAGACCCAAGGCCGCCTCCAGGGTGGTGAAAATCTGGGCGTAGGCCTCCGGAGGGCCGGCCAGTAATCCCGACAGTTCCGCCAGCACCGC
>JAUXZG010000248.1 GCA_030694005.1 Desulfobaccales bacterium
GACACCTAGGTGGACACCAAGCTCCCCGCCAAAGAAAAAGGGGCCCGGCTCATCGCCGTAACCCCTTGAAAAAACTGGTGCCGAAGCGGGGACTCGAACCCCGACAGGCCATTGCCCACTAGACCCTGAACCTAGCGCGTCTACCAGTTCCGCCACTTCGGCCGGACACCGGGCAGGACGCCTGAGGGCATCCCGCCTGGCATTTTTCGAATTTTTAATTTATAATTTCAAGCTATGCTTGTCAAGGCCAAACCGGGAAAGGCCCAGGGGGTGGTTTACTATGATTTGCCGCCCAACAGTTCTTCCTTCTCCCGCACCGTGGTGACCATCGGCAATTTCGATGGGGTCCATCTGGGGCACCGGGCTATTCTGAACCGCGTCTGCCATCGGGCCCGGGAATTGGACGGACAGGCGGTGGCCATCACCTTCGACCCCCACCCTTTAAAGGTGCTACGCCCTGAACTGAACCTACCTTTGCTTACCACCCAGGCGCAGAAACTTGACCTACTGGCCGCCTCCGGCCTGGAAGCGGTGGTGGTGCTGGCCTTCACCCCTCAATTTGCCGCGCTGCCGGCCAGAGACTTTGTCACCCAGTATTTTTGTCAACGCCTGCGGGTTAGGGAAGTGGTGGTGGGCCATGACTATTCCTTCGGCCGCGGCCGGGAGGGTAACATCGACCTGCTTAAGGAGATGGGCCGGGACAACGGGTTCACCGTGCAGGTGGTGTGGGCGGTGGAAGTGGACGGCGCGGTGGTGAGCAGTTCGCTGATCCGGGCCTTGCTCCGCTTAGGCAAAGTGGCCGAAGCCGGTCATCTGCTGGGCCGGCCTTTCGCTGCGGTGGGTGAGGTGGTCCCGGGAAAGGGTAGGGGGGCCAAGCTCCTTAAAGTGCCCACCGCCAATATCCGTCCGGAAAACGAACTGCTGCCGGCTACCGGCATCTATGCCGTCTGGGTCCGCCGGGGCCGAAAAACCCTTCCCGGGGTGGCCAATATCGGCACCTGCCCCACTTTTGACAACAGTGAACTGTCCCTGGAGGTCCACCTGCTGGATTTTAACGGCAACCTGTACGGGGAAAACCTGGAGGTGGAGTTTGTGGCCCGGCTGAGGGAAGAAAGGCGCTTTCCCTCCTTTGAGGCCCTGGCCGACCAGATCCGCGCCGATATCACCGCGGCCCGCCAGGCGCTGGCCTATAACCGAGGTTAGAGATGAATCTTGGGAGAGGGAGCCAGGGGCCGACGGCCCACTTGCAATCCTCTCCCAAACCCTCTCCCCCAACCCCCACAAGTTTTTTGGCCGGGTAAGGCGGGGCCAGTGGCCCGGCCTTACCCGGCCCTCATATTCGAAGTAGATGAGGCTTGGGGGATAGGCATCAGGGAGATTTGGAACAGCCGCCTCCGGCGGTCATTTTGCCGGCGAGGGCGCCGGCTCTACACCCCTGGTCCTCTCCCTATTTTCCTAATGGAGAGAAGGTAAAGCATGTGGCGGCATCAGGCGATATGTCAACATTGTGGTCATGAATCTCATTGGCACCGGGATCAAAGAGAAAGTGAAGATAGTGTAATAACCCATCTAAAGAAGGTTCATAAGTTAGCCGGACCTCACTACCCAACTGATTATGATATTAGCCATCAGCATCAATGCGATTATTGTCTGGAGGAATATCTAGACACCTGTACCAAATGTGATAAGGATTTTTGCCACTTGCACTCCGGATTCATCGATGGCTTATGCATCTACTGCATATAAAGGGTTGCGCTTAAAATTCCTCTTTTGGCTGGCAGGACTAAAGCCTTCCCTCTCTTAAGTATCCAAGTCTATACCTGTAATAGCTTTCCCCCCAGAAAAACCCATATTCAGGCTTCCCGCGGCACACCCCTTGGGGGACAAATATTGCGGGTTGCCGGGGAAAACCTTGTCCTACTTAGCCACCACTAACCCGGGATTTTCTGTCTTATCCTCATCCCCAGAAAGATTGACGAGGGCCCGTTCTTGGTAAAAGCGCTGCAGCCGCTTACGAATGTCCAACCCCTTCGGACCCATCTGGGACAGGATGTGCTCGGTCAGAGGGGCCAACTCCTGGTTGGCCACCGTCACGGTGCGCTGGTTTCGCTTCATCTTGGTCCTCAGCTTCTAATTTTTCTTAAATGAAGTTCAATTTCAATGCCAACCTCCGGAATTTTATTGATCAAGCATTTTTTCGGGCCTTTAGTGGGGGCGCGACCGGTGGGGGAGGGCCGGAAAGCGTTTGGCCCGCCCCTTGCCCCTGGCTCCAAACGACCTCACAGACGCAGATAATTGCTCATAAAGAGGCGGAACTCCCGGCCCATGGCGGCCTCCTGAGACTTGGCCGCAGCCACCAGGGCTTGAGGGTCAACCTCAGAGCCTTTCAGGGCCCATTCGGCGTCATGTTTCAGCCATTTTGCCACATCCTGGGCCCCGGCGTGGTTATCGAATTGGAGCCCCACCACCCGGGGATTGCCGTCCAAAGTTAGAGCTTCCACCGGCGCCGCGGCTGAACGCGCCAGGATGCTGACCCCGGGCGGCAGGGGGAGCAAAACGCCCTGGCCATGCCATTTAAAGAGCTTAAGCTGCTGAGGCAGGCCGGCAAACGCCGGGTGAGCCATGCCCTCTGGGGTCAGCTCTCCGGTGATGAAGCCCACCGACTTGCGTGGCAGCGGCCCCACCCGGCACCCCAACACCTGCCCCAGAAGTTGGTGGCCCAAGCAGAACCCCAGATAGGCCCGCCCGGTGGCAATCACCTCCCGGACGCGCTCTTTCAAGGGTCGCAGATAGGGAAATTGCTCCTCTTCATCCACATTGGGGGACCCTCCCAAGACAATCAGGCCGGCAAAGGGGTCCAAGGTCGGCATGGGTTCATGCCACACCTCCCACAGGCGATAATTTATGCCGGCCTCCTTCAAAGACGCCAGCAGGTGCTGTCCTGGGCCTTCCCAGTCCATGTGTTGGACGATCAAGAAAGTCTTTGCCATCATGTCTACCTCTTTGGGAAATTTTCTAACCTTCTTGGCCGGTCAACCTTAGCTCCCCTTGATTTGCCACCCTGGCGGAAAAGATTATAGCTTTTAGAGGGAAAATGGGGGTAGACTTTAAAAAGAGAGGGGCTAAGGGCTTGGGACCTTTACCCCTTCTCTTAATATCTTGGGTAACGGTTTCCCTTAAATGGCAGTTTACCTGGAGGAAGTAGGCGGCCTCAAATGTTACCGCTCCCCCCTCTTTAAGGCCTTCCCCGAGGTGGTGCACGGCTTTTTCACGCGCCGGGGAGGGGTTAGCTCAGCGCCTTACAGCCAGCTCAACCTGAGCTTTTCCGTAGGAGACCTGCCGGAAAAGGTGGCCGCCAATCGCCGCCTGGTGCAGCAGGCCTTAGGGTTGGACTCCCTGGCCGGCGCCACCCAGGTGCATGGCCGCCGGGAGGCGGTGATCACCAATGCTCCCCAGGCCCTGGCCCCGGAAATCCCCGAGGTGGATATCCTGCTCACCAGCCGACCCGGTTTGGGCCTGCTCATCAAGCAGGCGGATTGCCAGGCGGTGATGTTCTACGACCCGGCTCGCCGGGTGGTGGCCAATATCCACTGCGGCTGGCGGGGGCAGATTCAGAACATCCTAAGTGAGGCCGTGGGCTGCCTTAAAGAAAGATTCGGCTCAACCCCTTCGGACCTGTGGGCGGCCATCGGCCCCAGCCTGGGCCCTTGCTGCGCCCAATTCCGCAACTTTCGCCAGGAATTCCCCCCCCACCTGTGGACCTACCAGGTGCGGCCCAAATACTTCGACCTTTGGGGCTTGAGCCGGGACCAACTGGCCGCCGCCGGACTGAAACCGGAGCATATAGAGATAACCGGCCTCTGTACCCGCTGCCGCGGCGACGAGTTCTTCTCCTACCGCCGGGAAGGACTTACCGGCCGCCAGGGCGCGGTAATCGCCCTCAGGCAATAGCCGGGGAGAATGTGAGGGGCGGGGTCGCGGCCTGCGCGTCAGCCGCGTTGCGGGTGTCGCAGACTCCTTCGCGGGCAAGACTCGCTGGAAGTACCCGAACCTTCGCTGGGGCGCGGCGGTAGCAACGTCGGCTGCACGCGCGTGTTAGCCCGCTCTCCGTGATAAGTCAAAATGGCTACAATCCTGGATTATGCCGCAAAAAATGATGGAAATTAGTCTAACTATGTGATATAAGGAGGAATAATTAGCAAATCAGGGGGTCATAGATGCTCGCCAGTGGTGAAAGCCGGAAAGAGGTGATCCGGCCGGATTTTAACCGGGCCATTATGATAGATTTCCATGGCGCCAAGATCACCTCGGACGTTGGTTTTCACCTGATGCGAGAGATAGATGACCGTTTCAAAATCATCGCCCCCATGGGAGATTGCTTGGAGGACCTAAGGTCACCTGCTCATACGAAACATTCATTAGTCCAAATGATTCGTCAAAGAGTTTACCAGATAGCCGCGGGCTATGAAGATTGTAACGATGCCGATTTTCTTCGTATAGAGCCATATTATGATGGAGCTTTGCCTTTTGGGGATCTTTTTAATCTAATTACCTCGTTAGCTCCAATGAAATTATGGGGTATCTCACAACCTCACTGTCTTCCATCGGGGATTCCTATTTGGGCCGACGCAATTTTTACTAGGAAATAACTTGGGCGCAATCTAACATATGGTAGGTATGTCATATCTTTGCGGAATCCAAGGAGCACAAAGGTGAAGATTTTGTTTTCAATCTGGTTTTTTCTAGAAGACCTGGAAATGATCTTGCGAAATCAAGATTTTCACCGAGGTAGGCTCCTCCTGGAGTACCTCAAATTAAAAATAAAACAGATAATTCAGTATAAATCCTCTAATACTACTATCAAATACACAAAAATATTCGGATTCAATGTGCAATTTTATAATTATAAAGCCCTTATATACATGGTAAAGGAGGTTTTCATAAAAAGCCAATATCATTTTGAAACTGATTCAAAGGAACCTTTTATTATTGATTGTGGGGCCAACATCGGAATTCCTTTATTATCTTTCAAAATGCGGTACCCGGGGGCCAGGATCATTGCCTTTGAGCCGGAAAGAATGGCATTTAAAGTTCTGTCAGCCAATGTTGAAAATAACAAATTGAAAAATGTGCACTTAATGAACAAGGCAATTTATATCCGGCCTGGAAAGCTCTCTTTTTATTACGATGCCAAGAATTACGCCTCATCAATAAGCAGCACCGTAAAAGGCCGAGTCCCCGACGCCTGCTGTGAAGAGGTCGATGCCGTTCTCCTGTCTGATTATATCGACAGGCCTGTTAATTTTCTGAAGATGGATATCGAAGGCGCTGAAGGTTTAATAATCGCGGAACTTGCCAGCCGCAACAAATTAAAATTAATAAATGAAATGGTCGTGGAATACCATCATCACATAAACCCCAATGAGGATAATTTTTCAAAAATACTGAAGATTCTCGAAGATAACGATTTTGGTTATCAGATCATAAGCTTAGACCGCAGGGTGTCTGGGAAAAGATTATTCCAGGATATGTTAATTTATGCATACAGAAAGGCATAAACCGGCGTAAGTGGCGGCATCCGTAGCACGGGGCTTTGCTTGCCTCTTCATTAAATAATCCACCTTTAGAGCATTGACCGGAAAATCCCGTTCATATTGGGCTAAACCTTCTTTATTTATCCCCCAAATATCGCACAAAACCCCTTTAACACCACATTGGTGACAATAGATTCGACTCCAATATACTCAAGATTCCTGCATCAACGGTTTCGTCGAATTTGCGGGCAAACAAGCCTTGACTTGCTAGCAAGAATTCGGTGTCTTTGGATGTGAAAACTTTCGGACGTAACTTTATTGTTCCTGCCGGCACCCACAAAATTGTCCTTTTATCGTCGTTCACGATAGTTCCCTCGTAGTTAGTATTCATTATTACCGTCTGAAAGAATCCTTCATCAGGTATGAGGGTGTACCGATAGAATCTCTTGAACCTTTCGGTCTCAGGGCCGTAGCATACAAATTCACAAAACTTCCTGCTCAAGATCATCCACTGATTTCCGATATAAGGAGTCACGCCTCGAAGATACGGTTGCTTGATAGGAATGCGTAGTATCCTGTCGCCAAACTCGGTAAAGGAGTTCTCGATTCGAAATAGTGTATCAGGGCGTACCTTCCTCTGGTTAGCCACGCTGATGTAATCGTTTCCAACATTGAGGCTAAGAAAGTCTTGGATGTGCGTCTGCGACTTTAGGGGGAAATCCTGTGCGCTAAGGTTTATGAAGAATCCCCATTCCGAGCTGATCTTCAATAACTCCTCAATGCCTCGCAATTCAGCATCTACCATGCTGTATCCCCCCCAAAAAATGCTTTGGCTTTTCAGCAAGGATGCGTTGGCAAAGCTTGACAAGTAATCTTGTATCTCCGTCTGTAATCCAACGCCTGACCTCTTGTCCACATGTACCAAGTAGTAGTTGGCGGGATGGAAAATTGCCCTAAAGAGTCTTTTGAACTGGCGGGGATACCGATGCACCAAGATAAGGTATGCGATCATGCCCATAACGCTCTCCTATAAGTTGTATCTCTCGAATTTCTATCATGGCAAGCCTTTCATGGTTAGGATATGGCTATGCCAGAATTATATTCCGAATACGCTGGCTTGCCTGAAAAATGGGCGACACCTTTGCATACAATGAGCGGGCTAACGCCGCGGTCACCTGCGGGCGGCCATCGGTCCCAGCCCTGGCCCTTGTTGCGCCGAATTCCGCAACTTTCGCCAGGAATTCCCCCCCCCACCTGTGGACCTACCAGGTGCGGCCGACATACTTCGACCTTTGGGGCTTGAGCCGGGACCAACTGGCGTCCGCCGGCCTGAAACCGGAGCGCCTGGAGATCGCCGACCTCTGCACCCGCTGCCGCGGCGACGAGTTCTTCTCCTACCGCCGGGAAGGACTTACCGGCCGCCAGGGGGCAATAATCGCGCTCAGACCTTGATTAAGAGATTGTGGAGGGAGGGCCGGGGACCTCAGATCCCTGCCCTCTCCCCCAAGAAACCTTTTAGGGGTTAGGGGGACTCTGGGGGGGATTTCCCTTCTTGCTGATTTTATCCTTCAGATCATTGAACAGTTTTTGGGTGCTGGCCAACGTCTGTCCCACCTGGTCAGGGTATTTATAGCCCACAAACACTCCGGCAGCAAAGGCCAATATCGCTAAAAACATATTGATCTTCCTTTCTTGTCGAGGCTGACTTTCTTAAGTGAATTACCGGGATGCTTCCCCGGTTTCCAGGGCGGCCAGGGCTGCTTGGGCCACCCGGCCTACGGTGGCCAGGTGGAGTTCTCCCTGGTCGTAAATCTGCATCGGGCTGTCATCGGCCAGCAAGGTCTCAAGTTTTGCCGCCGCCTGTTGATGTCGCCCTTTTCCCAGGCACCAGGCGCTTAAGCCTCGCACCTGGGGGTCGGCATCTTTTAGAAAAAACGGGACCAGGGGCAAAATCTCTTGCAGCAGTTCCGGATGTACCTCCCCCAGCCTGCCCAAACCCCAGAGCATGGGCGCCCGGGAGAAGTCCTCTTCCAGAAAACCATGGAACATGGGGATAATCTCGGCAATTAGAGAGATTTGGTGCCTGCCGATCTCCCCCAGGGCCGCGGCCGCCCCCCACCCGTAACTGCCCGAATCCTCGTTCAGCAGATAAAGCAGGCGGCCAATGAGCTTTTGCACCTGCTGGGGATGGGACCCCGCCACCTGGCCCAGGCCTTCCAAGGCCCGCCAGTGCAACAGGCTGCCGGGGTCATAGAGGAACAAAAGCAGTTGCGCCGCCACCCCTGACTCCCGGCCGGCCAGGTCTACCAGGCCCGCAAAATCTCCTTCTCGCAAGAGGAGGGTGATCTGCTCCCTCAGAGCACGCCGGTTTTTCAACAGAGTTGCCAGTTGCCAGTCAACAGTCCTCAGTAAGAGTAAAGGGGCGGAGCCGGCGAACCTGAACCGGTAACAAGCCCCTGACTACTGACTACTGTATCTAAAAAGGAATATCCTCTTCCGGCACGCCCCCTTCCGGCGGAGCAAAGGGGGGCTCCGGCTCCCGTTCCGCCCCCCGACCCGGGCTGCCCAGCATCTGCAGGGTGTCGGCCACTATTTCGTAAGAATAGCGTTTCACCCCTTCCTGTTCCCAGGTGTCCGAGCGAATCTTGCCCTCGATGTAAACCTGTTTGCCCTTGGAGAGGTATTGGCCGCAGATCTCCGCCAGTTTGCCCCAGGCCGTTATCCGGTGCCACTCGGTGCGCTCCTGGCGGTTGCCTTGCTTGTCCGTAAATTTCTCGGTGGTGGCTATTCTAAACTTGGCCACGGCGGTGCCGGAGGCGGTATAACGCATCTCCGGGTCGGCCCCCAGATGCCCTACCAGGATAACCTTATTGACCCCTGCCATGTTCCCTCCTTAAGCCATGGGCGCGTAGGTTTCTTATCCTTTACCATAGAAACTCTATCCGGGCAAGGGCTAAGCCCAGACCTGAGGACAATATTCAGCCTGGCCCGCTCTTAAACTATTGGCAACCCACAAGCTCAAGGTTTATATTCCCCCCATGAGGAAATTTAGCGCGGTCCCTATAATTTTAGGATTCATCGCCCTATTGCTCCTGCTGGGGAACCTAGCCTTGGCTCAAAACCCGGCCCCCTTAGCCGAAGCCGACGACCTCATGACAATTCCCACCCTGGATGTTCCCCAGGCCAGTCGGGCCCTGGCCCTTTATGAAGAAAGTTTGCCCAATGCCGGGGCCGACCGACCTCTCCTGTTGGCCAAATTGGCCCGGGTCTGCTTCATTCTGGGGGATATTTCCAAGGATTCTACCCGGCAGGGTTTTTACGCAAAAGGCCGCACTTATGCCGAAATGCTCTTAAAGGAACAGCCTGCCGGGGTACCGGGCCATTACTGGCTGGCCCTCAACCTTTGCGGCCTGGCCGATGTGGGCGGCGCCTTTCAGGGACGCGAACTCCTTCCCACGATTTTAGAGGAACTGCAACGCTCCCTGACTATTGACGAGACTTACGACCAGGCCGGGGCCCACCGGGTGCTGGGCCGCATCTACTTTGAGGCCCCGGGGCGGCCTCTGTCCGTGGGCGACCTCAATAAATCCTTACAGCACCTCACCGCCGCCGTCCGCCTGGCCCCGGAGAACTCCACCAACCACCTCTATCTGGCCGAAACCCTGCTCCGCCTGGGAAACCCAGACCAGGCCCGCCAACAACTGGAACAGACCCTCAAAGCCACGCAACACGCCATCCACCCCGGCGGCCTCACCGACGACCAAACCACTGCCCAACGCCGGTTGGAGGAGATGGGGGGGTGATGAGTTGTGGGGGGAGGGCCAGGGACTTGAAGTCCACTTACAATCTCCCCCCACAACCCCCTCCCAACCCGCATAAGGGTTAAAAGAATTTCGGGGCTGGCGGGGAACATCGTTCCCAGCCAGCCCCGAATCATTTTATCAACCTTAAGGGATTGGGGGTGGGGGTTTGG
>JAUXZG010000255.1 GCA_030694005.1 Desulfobaccales bacterium
TCCAAAGCACCAACACAGCCTCTGCTAACGGTGCTGTTGGTTGGGTGACCAACTTACCCGGCGAAACTTCGGAAACCCCGCAGCTCCAGGCTAAGGTTGGTTACGAGAAGGACCTCTGGGGCAAAGCGGCCTTCTACGGCACGCCCCGGGGTTTTGTGGCCCAGGTGGCCTATGCCTGGCAGCGGACCCGCTATCGGCCCTTTGTCATGGCGGGCCACACCACCTTTGGGGATAATGGCTACCAGTTTCTGGGAGCCCCCATTGGGATCACCAACCAGGTGCAGAACCGCCAGCAGTACCTCAACCCCTGGATCGTCCAGGGCACTCTGTTCATCCCGGTACTGGCCACCACCACCGCCAACCTGGCGGGCACCGCCTCCTTGACGGCCCAGTGGTATATCGGCGAGGGGACGGACTTCGTGGGTGAGGGTATCAACAACCAGAACAGCTACCTGGTCTTCCAGAGTAGGGGCACGCAAAACGCCGTCACCTCCAACATGTACGAGCGGCGGCTCAACAAACGGTATGGCGGCTACATCCAGGGCCAATACTACTTCACCAACCAGTGGTTCACCAACTTCGTCTGGGGCATGAGCAAGTCCTACGATGTGCCCCGGAGCCGGTCGGCCGATGCTGTAAGCGCCGCGAATAACCCGGAAGGCTACCGGATTGCCATGCCGGCGGACCTGATCAACTTCTGGCAGAACTTCAACGTCGCCCTGTGGTACCGGCCCATCCAGGCCCTGAAGTTCGGCTTGCAGTACAGCTACGAAATGACCACCTACTTCCAGCGGACCCAATCTGCTGGCGCGCTGGGGATAGGCACCAATAACCCGGGGGCGGTTGTCTTAACGGCCCCGGGCGGCCCCAGTATCACCAACCTGGGTGAGAACCATCGGATAATGTTCGCCGGGTTCTTCTACTTCTAAACTGAAACCGGTTGACATCCAACAGCCCACAGGGTAATATCCCTGTGGGCTTTTTTTGGTTTTTAGTTTTTGGTTTTTGGGTTGAGGGGGAGGGATGGAGGGAGTTAAAAAGTCACGGTCCTACCGGGTTGGAAGTCTGGAAACGTTCTCTAGCCTTGGTAAAGGATATATATGAAGCGACTTCTCAGTTCCCGCCCGCAGAAAAATATGGATTGGCACAGCAAATTAGCAGGGCGGCAGTTTCAATTCCCTCCAATATCGCTGAAGGCCAGTTCAGAAATTCCTCAAAAGAATTCAAACAATTTCTCTCCATTGCCCTTGGTTCAGCGGCGGAATTAGAAACCCAATTGATTATATCTAAAGAAATAAATTACTTGACCTTTGAGGACATGGCTGCTTATTAGCAAACCTGGAAATAATAATGAAAATGTTGAAAAAACTTTCTCTCAGTTTAAGCAAATCTTAAAATTAACCAAAAACCAAAAACCAAAAACCAAAAACCAAAAACTATCACCATCGGAGTTTACATGATAATGAACGGCAACCGGGCGATGTGGCGACGGGGGTTACTGCTGCTGCTGGTGGCGGCGATTTTTTGGGGCGGCTGTGGGGGCTGCACCACCATGAAAAAATGGGTGGGCCTGGAAAAAGGCGAAGATGAGGAAGAGCTCGCCCCGCCGGAGGCCAAAGAAGAAACCGTGATGATTGACGGCAAACCCTATGTGCGCAGCAAGAACCCCTACTGGCTCACTTACCCCAATGTGCCGGAATACATCTATGTGGAAAAGGGCAAGGAATTCGTGGGGATGCAGCAGTACATGATAAGTGCCTTTGCCAAAGCCGTGGGTAAGGAACAGGCCAAAATGGCGGGCAAGGCCGTGCCCCCGGAAAAGGTGCAGGAGCTGGTCCGCCAGGAAGTGGAGCGCATCTTAAGGGAACAGGGCCTGGCCGGCTTTGTCTCCAAGGGCCGAGGAGAACAGGCCCCTTATAGCGGCCGGGCCGTAGCGGTCATCCCCGACCTGGATACGCCCACCAGCCAGGAAGGGCTCAATCGCACCCTGGCCATGAGCCTGGCCGAGGCCCTCAGGCGCCAGAAGGATATCACGGTGAGCGGCGACGACCAAGTGAGGGCGGCCATGAGTAAAGCCGGGGTGACCGGCAAGGTGGCTCTCCCCCCCAACCTCAGGGCCCTGGGAGATTACCTGGGGGTGCAGGGTATTGTCCTCACCGGCGTCCTGCCGCCGGAGAAGGGCGCCGCCGGGGTCATGATGCTGGTAATCTACGACACCTTCATGGGCAACAAAGTGCAAACGGTAGTCGCGCCCGCCGAAACCGGAGCTCTGAAACCCGAGACCGTCGGCAAGTTCGCCCGAGACAATGCCCTGAGAGTGGCCGGGGAAATGGTCAATATGGAGTGGTTCGGCCGGGTGGAGTTCATCAAGGAAAACAAAGTCTATCTCAGTCTGGGCCAAAACGCCGGCCTGAAGGTGGGCGACCGCCTGAAGGTGGTGACCCCGGGCAAAGAGGTGATCAACCCCCGCACGCAGGTGGTTTTGGGTTACACCGCGGATACTTCCCAGGGGGAACTGAAGGTGACCGAGCTCTTGGGAAACAGCGGCGCCGTGGCGCTGTCGGTGAGCGGCGGCCCCTTTAAACCCAACGACAAAATCAAGGCCCGCTGAAGCCGGGTTGCTCATGCCGCCCCTGCCCCCAGCAAGGGGAATTATATCTTACTATCCCGATTAAAAAGGGGGAGAAAAGCAGGCTGGGAACCAAGATCTATGAGGCCCAGATAAATGATCGGGAAAATTGGCGGGAAAGACACTTAAAGAGCATCTTCACCGCATATAGAAAAAGCCTTTTTTTTAGAGAATTCTTTCCTTTCCTGGAACAGTTGCTGAATGCTCCGGTTACCAATCTTGGCCCCTTTAACATCAACATTATCACCGCCATTGCCACCAAGATAGGAATTCAACCTGAGTTCACCAGGTCTGCCAACCTGAAAAACCTGGAAGGGGAAAAAGATGCTCGCCTGGTGAAGATGTGCGAGATAAAGGGGTGCTCCCGATATCTCTCTCCCCAAGGCTCTGCGGTATATCTGGAGGAGGAGTCCCCTGGCGGAGCCTTTGCCAAAAACCATATTGAGCTGTACTATCATAATTATCAGCATCCCATTTATAACCAACTGTATGGTGAGTTTTTACCGAATATGAGTATCATCGACTTGCTCTTTGGTGAGGGGTTTGGCAAGGCCCGGCAAATAATCCGCTCCGGGAGAAAAAGTCCCATCCATTACCTTGATTTTAGAAAGGCCCGGGGCCTGGAAGGGTCTTGAACAAAATATGAGGGGAGGGCCGGGGGAGCAGTGGCTCCCTCTTACAATCTCCCGTCAAACTCCCCTCCCCACCCCCTTTATGGGGGTTGGTGAAGGCGGGGCCAATAGCCCCGCCTTCACCAACAAAAACTTAAGGGATTGGGGGAGGGGGTTTGGGGGAGGATTGTAAGTGGGCCCGCGGCCCTTAGCCCCCTCCCCCAAATTCCCATTTCTAAACCCCCGGCTGGATCTTTGCCATTCCCCCCATATACCGCTTGAGTTTCTCGGGAATAATCACTCGACCGTCCGCCTGCTGGTAGTTTTCCAAAATGGCCACCAGGGTGCGGCCCACGGCCAGACCGGAGCCGTTTAAGGTGTGGACCAGTTCCGTGCCTTTGGCCCCGGCGCGGCGAAAGCGGATTCCGGCCCGGCGGGCCTGGTAATCCTCGAAATTGCTGCACGAGGAGATTTCCCGGTAGAGATTTTGGCTGGGCAGCCAGACCTCCAGGTCATAGGTCTTGGCCGCGGCAAAGCCCAGGTCCCCGGTGCAGAGCTCCACCACCCGGTAAGGCAGGCCCAGTTCCTGCAGCACTGCTTCGGCGTCTTTAAGCAAGGTTTCCAGCTCGGCATAAGAGGTCTGAGGGGTAGTGAATTTCACCAACTCCACCTTGTTGAACTGGTGCTGGCGGATCAGACCCCGCACATCCTTGCCGTAGGAGCCCGCCTCGGAGCGGAAGCAGGGGGTATAGGCCGTGTAATAGAGGGGCAATTCCTCTTCTTTAAGAATTTCTTCCCGGTGAATGTTGGTCACCGGCACCTCGGCGGTGGGCACCAAATAATAATCCCAACCCTCCAGTTTGAACAGGTCGTCACGAAATTTGGGAAGCTGGCCGGTGCCCGTCATGGACGCGGCGTTGGTCATGAAAGGGGGCAGAACCTCTAGGTAGCCGTGTTTTTGGGTGTGGAGGTCCAGCATAAAATTGATGAGGGCGCGCTCCATCAGGGCCCCGGCTCCCTTGAGTAAGGCAAAACGGGCCCCGGTGATCTTGGCGGCCCGCTCAAAATCTAGGATGCCCAGGCTTTCGCCGATCTCCCAATGGGGCCGGGGGGCGAAGTCAAAGGCCGGCGGCTCCCCCCAGGTGCGGACCACCGGGTTGTCATCGCTGGAAGCCCCTACTGGCACCGAGGCGTGGGGCAGGTTGGGCAGGTTGAGGAGAAAATCCCGCACCCAGG
>JAUXZG010000257.1 GCA_030694005.1 Desulfobaccales bacterium
CCGACCCCCTCTATGGGGTGGCCTGGGGCGGCGGGGCCCCCGGCCCCGCCTCCCCAGGCCAACTATAATACCCGCGGAGAGGGTAGGGTAGGGGCCGTTAGCAAAAACCTGGTGCTAATCTGGATAGGAAATCAAAGGCCAATTCCTGTTATGCCAAGGTCCGCTTCCACCTTTAGACCGAAAACCGAAAAGCCCTTAAACCCCTCAGGTTGACAATGCCCAGGCGCGATGGTAATTATTTACGGAGGTGGAGGGATGGCCGAGTGGCTTAAGGCGGCGGTCTTGAAAACCGCAGACCGCAAGGTCCGTGGGTTCGAATCCTACTCCCTCCGCCATGTAACAATTCTAATTCATTAAATGTTACCTGGGGTAGCAATGAGGGAATTACTTGCTTTATGCCTGGTCTGAATGTAAGCAGACTCTAGCAGGAGGCGGAAAATGATAATTGAACCGGAATCAATTGGTAAAATTGAGATTAAACCAGGCGTCAGAACCGTTATCAGGACAAAACAATCATTCAAATTTGTTATTGAGACAATTGCCGGTACCATCGTTGAAGGCACTGCTACAGCCAACACACCGCTCGCAATAACCCCATCAAACGATATAAAAAACATCAATATTATCCTTGATGAAGACACCGTTAAGCCTATCAGCTTGGTTGAATAAACGCGTCACTACCAGAGATTATTATTACTAATCCGGCCTTTCGCCATAGGCTGACTTTATAAGATAAAGTTCGTTTTACATACTAAGCGCAACCTGCAGTGATGATGATCACGCCAATAGAAACGGTTTATAAAGGTTATAGGTTCAGAAGCCGCCTTGAGGCGCGATGGGCGATATTTTTTGATTCCCTTGGGATACCTTGGGAGTATGAAAAAGAAGGTTTTGATATAGGAGGTAAGTGGTATTTGCCCGATTTTTATTTGCCACAAATAGACACCTGGATTGAAATTAAGCCAGCTCTCGGCAAAGACGATCTTGATGAATGGCCAGACCATCCTTTTGAAGGATGCAATCAAATAAGTCTTCCACACCTGGTTGTTATTAAAGGTGATCCGTGGGTTGATCCAGAAAATGACTCGGAATTTTCGTATAATGGATTTATTATTGGCGACTTTTATTACTGGTTCTGCGAATGTCCGGTATGCGGAAAAATTGGTATTGAATTTGAGGGACGGTCTGCAAGAATATGCGGAGACAAATGTTGTCCCGATTCTGACAAAGAATATAATACTCATTCTCCCCGCTTATTAGAAGCATATCGAAAAGCTAGACAAGCCCGCTTCGAACATGGAGAAATTGGCTCATAAGCCGCATCAGACCGCAAGGTCCGTGTGTCCATCAGCTATATTAAGTCATTGATAATGTGAATCCGCTCTTATAAAATAGAATCAGAGAGGCCCCCGAGGCCTTAATTTTTCGTCTGGCCGCCGCGGAGAGATGACCGAGCTGGCCTAAGGTGCTCGCCTGCTAAGCGAGTGTGGGGGGAAACTTCCACCGAGGGTTCGAATCCCTCTCTCTCCGCCAGTTATTCTTAAGTAAGTTATGAGGGGAGGACTGGGGGAATTTTTCGTAAGTGTTCCCCCACCCTCCCGTCAAACTCCCCTCCCCACCCCCTTTATGGGGGTTGGGTAAGGCGGGGCCAAAGGCCCCGCCTTACCCAACCAATTATACCCCCTTAAGGGGTTGGGGGAGGGGGTGTGGGGGAGGGGGTAAGGGCCAGTGGCACAGGCGTCCCCGCCTGTGGAAGCCCTTAGCCCCCTCCCCCAATACTTTTCTCAGGTAGAATATGCCTAAAGGCGCCGGCAACGCAGGTGATTCTTACCCCCAACGACGTTTGATTTTATCGGTTGCCTGTCTGGGCGCCTTTATGGCCGCCCTGGACACCAGCATCGTTAACATTGCCCTGCCCCAGATCGCCCGAGAATTCCACAGTTCCCTGGTGCAAATCTCCTGGGTTATGGTGGTCTATCTCCTCCTCAATGTCTCCTTACTTTTGACCAGCGGCCGTCTGGGTGATCTGCTGGCCCCGGGCAGGCTCTTTATCCTGGGGATGTTGATCTTCACCGGGGCTTCGGCGCTTTGCGGCTTGAGCCGGGGCCTTGCCTTTCTGGTGGCCGGCCGGGCCTTTCAGGGAGTGGGGGCCTCCTTAATGCTGGGGGTGGCGCCCAAGCTCATCGCCCTGGCTTACCGGGAAGGAGAGCGGGGGCTGGCCCTGGGGCTGTTTTCCATGGCCTTCGCCACCGGCATCAGTGTGGGGGCCCCCTTAGGAGGAATAATCACCACCTACCTGGGCTGGCCCTATATTTTTTTCCTTAACCTTCCCATTTGCGGCATGGTTTTGATATTAGGAGGCCGGGCTCTGGGGCGCTTGCCGGCCTCGTCGGCCTGGGACCGGCGTGCCTTTGATCTCTGGGGCGGCTTGACCCTGGCTGGCACTCTCGGGTTTTTTTTGCTAAGTTTAACCAGGATGCGGGCATCCGGCTGGCGAGACGCCTGGACCCTGGGAACTTTGGGGCTGGCCGCGGGATTGGGCGTATTGCTATTTTTCCTGGAACGGCGGCAGGCGGCCCCCCTTTTCCCGGCAGACCTCTGGCGAGATCGGGCCTTTATCCTGGGGTCGCTGGCCGTAGTCTTGACCTTCGGGGCGGTAATGGGAGCCTTCTTTCTGCTACCTTTTTTCCTGGAGCAGACTTATGGCTACTCCCCCAAGCAAACCGGGTTTTTGCTGGCGGCCGTGAGTGTCACCAATGCCCTGGTGGCCCCTTGGGGAGGTTACCTGGCGGACCGACTGGGCAACCTTCTCGTCCTCAGGACCGGCACTGGCCTGATGTTCCTGGGGCTGGGCTCCCTGATCTTTACCTGGCCGGAGAGCGGCACCCTCAGCCTGGCGGCCAGGTTCGGCCTTATCGGCCTGGGATTCGGTCTGTTCCAGGCGCCTAACTTAAATGAAATCCTGAAGGGCGTGAAACCGGCCTTCATCGGCTTGGCGGCCAGCACTAATGCAGTTCTCAAGAACCTGGGGGCACTTCTGGGCATTACCCTGATAGTGACGGTCTTCGCCTGGATAAACCTGCACCAGGTTCGTTTGGGGGCGGGAGTCTGTCTGGGGATCACCTCCTTTCAGAGCGCCTTTGCCGTGGCCGTTTTGGTGGGGGCGGTCAATTTGCTGGCCAATCTACTGCCCCGCAAGCCCGGTTAGATGGCGGAAAGCGTTGGTGGCAGGGAATATTTCCCTGGCTTAAGCCGCGGCTTTGTGTTAGTATTTATGGTTAAGAGAGCAAAAAGGCCGTCAGCCAGTTGAGGCCTTCGGAGAAGATTTGACTACCGCGAATTTAGGGCAAGTTTTGGCCCTGGTGGGATTTTGCCTGCTGATCTTGAGCAGAATAGGGCTCCGGCGGAGCCCCCGCCAGAGGCAGGCTGGGACCACGACTTCCCTCAGGTGGCAGCGCTGGGGCGATATCACCGCCTGCGGCCTCATCGTGGCGGGCCTTTTATTCATGGGGGTCTCCAGATGATAGGCCCCGCCTTCCCAGGAAATCCCCGGCCGCGCTAGAAGGGCAGATATTTCATAGGTCGGCCCGGTGGCAAAGGCCCGCCTTTTTTGGTCTGCCGGCGGTTGGCCAAAACCCCTCCTCGTGCCCCTTAAGAGCCCGGAACAAGCCCCGTCCTTAGTTACCCTTCCCAGCCTGAAAGTTTCTCTAGGCGATTTTCCCTCATTGGTTTATCACCATCTTTTTGCCGGGAGCTATCAAGTAAGGACCAAGGAATGATAAAATTATATTTGACTTTAACCCACATATAATGTTAATGGAGGATTATTAATAAGAATATCAACTTTCTTAAGGGCGCCGGGCAGCATTGCCAGAAAGCCTGGAGTTGATCGCCAAAGGGGAAGTTAGCCAATCAGCGGCTCTTTGATTTGCCCTCTTAGATAAGGTCAGACTTACTTAGGGGGGCTGAATTAAAGATCTCGGAAAAGGACAGCCGAGTTGCCTGGGAACCGGGCATTTCGGCTTTTTTGTTCCAGATGGCTTTAAGGGCTGGTTAATGGGTGAGTTTAAGCAGACGCCTTGGTTGGAAAAATAAGGCTTTAAGATGAACAGGTTAGACCACTTTTATGCAGTTCTGGAGATAGAGCCGGGGGTCTCGGTAAATGACCTAAGGCAAGCTTATCGGGATTTGGTTAAAGTATGGCACCCGGATCGCTTCGCCCAGGAGCCCCGCCTGCAGCACCGAGCCCAAGAGAAGCTGAAAGAAATTAATCGGGCTTATGAAATGCTGATGTCATATCCTTCCGGTTCCAGAAGGGGGTCAGATAAGGCAGGGTCAGAGCCTCAAAAAACTCGGTCTGGTGGTAGTGCGGCAAGGAGACCATTCTGGGAGCCTCGGGTAACACCAGCTTCGCCACTTGGCCGCCAGAACTTGCTGCAGAAGTTGGGGCAATTAATAATTTTATTATCTTTAGCAGGGTTAGTCTTATTTTTGACTTCTTATGTGCTACCATCATCTAGTTTAAACAATAGCGCATTTTATAACTTGGTGGAAAATCAGTTAATAATTAACAATAATCATTTCTTTATTATTGTAATCGCCTGGTGTTTAATCGTCTGGACATTTATAAGAAGTATATTTGAATAACCGGATAGTTGTAGCTAACTCAGGCAGCCAGGGTTGGGCTTCATAATTCCTGTGATGGTATTGCCCGTCATTCTGAGCTGCCGCAGGCAGAGAGGAATCTAGACCATTCCCCTGCGGCTCAGGGTGAGAGAAAATTACCTGCCGGTTAATTCAATCAGATGACTTAGGAAACCCTACCCTATAATCCAGTGTCTCCACGGGTGGGAGAAGCCTGCCCCGAAAGAGCTGCAAGAAAGGAAGCCCCATGACCGAGCCTGCTTTAGACTTGAAGACCTTAGCGGCGCGTCTTAAAAAGGTAGAGAAGCAAAACCGCCGGCTGAAGTTTTTCTGCCTGTTAATGTTGATCCTGTGGATATTTGGTGGTTTTTGGGGGGAGACCATATCAGCCAGGATTTTGCCGGGGCCACAGGCTGCCGGCCTGCCCGGGGCGGCCCCAGGCGGAAAATCTTTACAGGATCTTATTAATCAGGCAGACATTGTTAAAACCTTTAAGAAGGTGGAAGATGCCTTAAACCGGCCAAAATGAGGGCCCGGGGGGCGGGTGAGATGGGGGGCGGAGCCTTGGTCGCTTCTTTTGGGCAAACTAGCTAGAAAAATGGCCCCATTCCCAGGGGAGGTAAGTGGTTAATTTAAAAATAGTTTTATAATCACGTTTAATTTTCCAAACACCCATTATTTCTGTAGTCTTAATAATTAGTTAGGTGATGCAAAACATTTATCTGTTTAAAAATCAGAACATCTAATCATCATCCTATCCTGTTAATTTCTGTAGAAAATCCATTACTTAACTAGACGAATAATAGGGCACAATTCTTGCACATAAATATATCTAAATGTCAAAAATTACAGGTTCGCTTTGCAGGCCGATCAAATTGAAGTAGTGGCGGAAAGCCAGGGGTCTTCTAGTTAGCGAGGGTTAACCCGGTCGCCTGGGAAAGGTAACCAGGTTTTTTAAGTTTTAGGAAATCCCAATTTTGAGCTTTCCCTGGGGCTTTAAACTTAGAGGCGCGGGAGAGGTTGCGGTGAAAAAGATTGTTTGCCTGTTGGCCCTGTTAGCTATTTTTTGGGGTTCAGGTAACGGCGTCTTGGCGGTTCCCATAGATAACCACTATACGGTTGGCGCCACCGTCACCCCCGTGGGAGGAAATTCCTATAAATACTTCTATGATGTCGCCAATCTTGGTCAGGGCGGCGGAGCCCCTCACGGTTTAGATGGCTTTTTTTTCCAGGTCCCCCATAGTGCCACTTTATCAGACCTAACCGACCCGGTATCTTGGTCACCCCGGGGTTGGTGGGAACCCGGGTTTGCTAAGAGTCTAGACCCTATGTTGCATACCACCGCCACGCGGCATAGCGGCTACCAGTGGCTATTCAGGTGGGGCCAACGGAAAGAATCCATCTATCCAGTGGGAACCCCTGCCCAATTCAGTTTTCTGGTGGATGCTCCCTCCGGCACGAATCAGGGATTTGCGGAAACCTACCTGGGTTGGCTATCGTCTCAAGGTTACGAAGGCAATATGGCGAGTCATGTCCCGGTACTGGGTACGCTTCTTCTCTTAGGTTCCGCACTCGTCGGTGTTGCTGCCTTAGGGAGGAGAAGGCGTAGCAAATAGATCAATCCAAGTAAGTAAAATTGAGAGGCAGGGTCAACCATGGCCCTGCCTTTTTTGTGGCCTTAAAAATTTATCTTTAGGTCGCCCCGGAGTGGTCAAGGAGCGATTCGAGGGGCAACAACCCCTAGACCCGGCGGCCACGGGCGGGGTTGTCAAACCCAAGTCAACCCTTGCGAAAATTGGGTAGTGGGTCATTTTGAAATGGAGAACCTGAAAATGATTTTTGAGGGAGGCCAAGCGTATTTTCTGGACGGGGAACACCTGTTGGCATACAATTGGCATACTTCGGCGAAAAAGGAGATATGCCGATTCAGGTTAGTCAAACTGCCCTTGCAATTTTCTTGGCCTTGGTGGGCATTGGTGTTAGTTTAATGCTTCCCAACGAACGATGGTTGGGGTTTGTATTAATTGTACTAGCAATTTACATTCTTATAATTTTCGGCGTCAAACGGGAGCGACGATCTTTGACTAGCATCGGAATAATTCCAATTCTTTGGATTACATTAGGTTCTTTTTTATTCATAGGGGGTGCAGTAGCAGTTTGGCGCGGTGCTAATCTCGCGTGGCCACCGACCCAAAAAGAATCTAATAAGCGCGCAGAATTATACGAAAGTTTTATGCAAGAAAAAACTCGCAGATCACATTTTTACTCGGAATACGCCGTTAATAATATGGCGATTCATGGTCTTCTGGGTCAACACAAAGTTCCATCTTTACATAATAACCCATATATTAACGAAGAGATAAGAAAACGGATTGAACGGGGAGAGCAATACAATAGAGAAAAAGCCGAGGAAGATGGAGCATTCAATGCGTTAATAGCTTCAATTCAAATACACTTCCCCAATTCACCAAAACTACAAGAATTAACTGAGGGAGTATTGAAGCCAATTATAATTACCATTGATGAACCAGGGGGGTTGGATGGGGAGGCCGTGAAAAAATGGTATAAAGAACAGTCCGAGACTGTGAATAGACAGCTTGATTCTAAGGTTCAAAAACCGCTTGATGAGCTCGCTAATTATCTAAAAGAAAATTTAAAGTAATCCCTTACCAAAAATCAAAGCGATACACTACCAATTTTCAAAATGACCCACTACCGAAAATTGTATCTGCGCAAAGCCTACCCTAATTTGAGTATTGGCCGGATACAATTCGGCAATGGTTTTTTTATGACCGACCAGGCGCAGACCAGGCAACGATTGAATCTCATAAGTGGTATGGGGTTTATCTTCTTTCTTGGAGGGTGGAGCCGTAGAGGAGAAGACTTGGATAAAGAATTTTATGGTAATTTAATCCGATTAGGTAGGGCTCACCCTTACCATAGCAAGCATTCTTAAAAATGCAGGTATGAACCCGATATAGAGGCATTTTGGTATCATCGTAAAATGTAGAAAAATAGCAGTTAGCGGCGGGGGCCTCCAGCCAGCGGCCCGGGATGTGGAGCAGATGCAGTCTCAGTAGAGCAGATACTTGGCGCGCACGCGGCAAAAGCCAGCCAACCCGGGCTGCCACCGGTGTTGAATGTCCCGGGGATCATCGCCGTTCTTGATGGCCTTAAGGACCTGACGCGCCCCGATCATGCCGAGCGTGCGGTCGATCTGAAACTCTCCCGGATAAAGACGGTACAAAGCGGCCGCCAACTCGATGCCGAGACCCGGCCCATCCAGGGCGGCCCGATCCACCAGGCGCAGACGCACACCCTGGCACCTCTGATGGCGGAAACGGCTGTCTTGGGGAACGAAGGCCACGGGCTCGAAGACGATCCCGCCGATATGGCGCCGGCTCAAATAACGGGCCAGCCGTTCGCCGGAAATCCAGGGAGCGCCGATGACTTCGAACGGCGTGGCGGTTCCCCGACCGACGCTCACATTGGCGGACTCGACCATGGCCACGCCGGGGTAAAGGATCGCCTGCGTCAGCGACCGGAGGTTCGGCGACGGATTGACCCAGGGCAAACCGGTCCCGTCGAACCAGGTCTCCCGCCGATACCCCTCCATCGCCACGACGTGCAATTTGACGCCGATCGCATTCTCCTTGTTGAAGAGTCGGGCCAGCTCCCCGGCCGTCATGCCATAGCGCACGGGCAACGGGAAATAACCGATAAATGACTTCAAACCGGGGTCCAGCACCGGCCCTTGCACGATGGAGGCGGTGATGGGGTCGGGCCGGTCCAGCACATAGAAGTCGATGCCGGCGGCCGCCGCCGCCTCCATGCAATAGGCCATCGTGGTAATGTAGGTGTAGAAGCGGACGCCCACGTCCTGGATGTCGTAGACCAGGGCGTCCAGCCCCCGCAGCATCTGGGCCGTGGGCCGTTTGACGTCGCCGTAAAGGCTGTAGACGGGCAGCCCGCTGATTGGGTCCTTCCCGGAGCAGACCTTCTCGTCTAACTTGCCGGACAAACCGTGCTCCGGGCTGAAAATGGCCCGCACCGTAACCCCGGGGGCCTTGAGCAACCTGCTGAGCGTCGACCGCCCGGCGCCATCGACGCCCGTGTGATTGGTGATCACCCCGATCTTTTTCCCGGCGAGGGGGGCGAAACCGGACGCGGCCAGGACCTCGATCCCCGGCCG
>JAUXZG010000008.1 GCA_030694005.1 Desulfobaccales bacterium
GGGTACTTGTTTGTAAGGGTTCCCCCGCCTTCCCCAGGCTAAATTTTAATCGTATGGGGGTGGGGGTGGGGGTTTTGGGGGAGGGGGCAGGGGCCTCGGCCCCTGGCCCCCTTCCCCAAACATCCTCCTTCCCTAGCCCCCCTCCCGGGGTTGGGCCTTAAGGATTTCCGGCTCCACGTTGGCGGCGTATTTGCCAAAGTTGTTGCGGAAACGGGCGGCCAGGTCCCGGGCGGTCTGATCGTAGCCGTTGCCGTCCGCCCAAGTGTTCTTGGGATCCAGGATTTTCTGAGGCACTCCGGGGCAGGTGGTGGGGACGGTGAGGGCGGAATAGGGCACCCGGTAGGTGGGGACGTCATCCGGCTTCCCGGGTATGGCACCCTCTTAGAAAATTGCCCTGGCTAATTCCCACATCTGGGGGGATCGCCATACTCGGGATTTAAACAGCTCCCTATGGTAAATAAATTCTTTGGGTAACCGATCAAAAAATTTGTCAAACAGCTCCTCATGGGATCGAGCCTCTTTGGCGGCTGCTTCACGATCAACCGACATAATTTCATAGAATTTATCTGGGTCGAACTTCAACCCTTCCCAGTTGATATCTTGATGGCGCGGCATATAGCCCATAGGGCTTTCCACGCCATAACCCTGGCCACGGACTCGATCAACAATCCATTTGAGCACCCGCATGTTTTCGCCAAAACCGGGCCACATAAAATTGCCGTGCTCATCGCGTCTAAACCAATTTACCCGGAAAATTCGCGGCGGATTGGCAAAAAGCCGTCCGATATTGAGCCAGTGAGTCCAATAATCGGCCATATTGTAGCCGCAAAAGGGCAGCATGGCCATGGGATCTCGCCTCATGGTCAAACCCTCTTCAGCCGCAGCCGTTGCCTCGGAAGCCATGGTCGCAGCCAGATACACCCCATGAGACCAGTCGAAGGCTTGAAACACCAGGGGAACATCTTTGCTCATGCGTCCCCCGAAAATGAACGCCTTAATGGGAACGCCCACGGGATTATCCCATTCAGGATCGAAAGTCGGACACTGTTGGATGGGGGCGGTAAACCGGGAATTCGGGTGAGCCGCGACCCGACCGCAACCCGGAGTCCAATCCTGCCCCTTCCAGTCAATCAAATGAGCCGGGGGATCATCGGTCATGCCCTCCCACCAGACATCACCGTCATCCGTGAGGGCGACATTGGTAAAAATGCAGTTTTTGGTCAAGGTCAACATGGCATTGGGGTTGGATTGCATGGAAGTACCCGGAGCCACCCCAAAAAATCCCGCCTCGGGATTGATCGCTCGCAGAGTTCCCTCCTTATCGGGTTTAATCCAGGCAATGTCGTCGCCCACCGTGAAAACCTTCCAACCTTCAAAACCCTTGGGTGGAACCAACATGGCAAAGTTGGTTTTTCCGCAAGCACTGGGAAAAGCTCCGGCCACATAGGTTCTTTCACCTTCAGGATTTTCGACTCCCAAAACCAACATATGTTCGGCCAACCATCCCTGATCCTCGGCCATGACCGAAGCAATCCTGAGAGCAAAGCATTTTTTGCTTAACAGAGCATTTCCCCCATAACCGCTGCCAAAAGAATAAATGGCCCGCTCTTCAGGAAAGTGGGTGATATAGGTGTTATCCGGGTTACACGGCCAGGGCACATCTTTCTGGCCTGGCGCCAACGGGGCGCCAACCGAGTGCAGACATCGTACAAAGTATCCCTCGTCGCCCAGAACATCCAGCACGGCCTGCCCCATTCGGGTCATAATCCGCATATTCACCGCCACATAGGGGGAATCGGTGAGCTCCACGCCGGTATGGGCAATGTGAGAACCCAAGGGCCCCATGCTGAAGGGAATTACGTACATGGTACGCCCGCGCATGCAGCCGTCAAACAGATCCATCAATTTTTCTTTCATATCCGCCGGATTCATCCAATTGTTCGTGGGTCCCGCATCCGATTTATTGAGGGAGCAAATATAGGTGCGGCTTTCCATCCGAGCCACATCTCTTGGGTCTGAGCGGCTGAGAAAACTGTTTGGACGTTTTTCCGGATTTAGGCGAATAAAAGTCCCGCTTTCAACCATTTGGTCGCAAAGGTTGTTGTATTCTTCCTGGGAGCCGTCACAAATATACACACGATCCGGTTTAGTGAGGTCAGCTACCGTATTAATCCAGTTGCGCAGGGAACCGTTGTTAGTCTTAGCGCCACTTATTTCAATACTTTGCATTGACAACCTCCTATAAACACGGTCAATATAAGACAGAAATGGAATAAACAGAATTTAGGCTGATACTCAAATATACTTTAGAAAGTTTCAGACGCTCGAAAGGAAAACCCGCGACAGTAGTAACATTTTTTTTGGGGGGGACTCCTCGCCCCGGGAGACAATCCTCTCATACAAGGCGGAAGTGGGCAGATGCCACGTGAACCGGCTGGACATTGCGAATGCCGAGATGCTTTAAACTAGTGCTCTTCATGTACAGACCCCCTGGCCATTATTATCCTCTGCCTTTCCATGATTGGATAAATTTTTTTTTATATTTGTGGTCTATGTTGAGGTCTGGAGACCCCAAACCGGATTTTATCAGATAACTATTTACGAATATTTTGTTTTTTAAATAAACATAAGCGGGGCAGTTCGTGGCGTTGATTTTATTATTGTCTTGATATTTTAAAATTATATTTCTTCCCAAGAGAAATTCATGTAAATATCTGAGCGCCTCTTCTTTCTTATCTATTTTTACGCCCAGGAAGCCGACTTTTTGTCCATTGTCTAATTTTAAAGTATTTTCATCAATTATCTTAACAACTTTATTGTGCGGGCCTCGCTTAATATCAATTTCTTTTTCGTCTTTTTGTGGCCTGGCGTCCTGAATGGCGGGAACATAAGCAAGCCTGGGAAGGTCTATAACTTGCCGGTCTCTTTTAACCTGTTGGATGCCGTCAGGGCAAAAGAGCGCCGGTTGTTTAAGGCCGATTTTTTTCCGGATAATATCCAGAAAACTTTCATTGATCTCATAGCCCACGGCATTGCGGCCCAGTTCCAGGGCCACCTTGACGGTGGTGCCGCTACCCAGGAAAGGGTCCAGGACGGTGTCGCCTTTAAAAGTGAACATTTTTATAAGGCGCCGGGGCAGTTCCTCCGGGAACATGGCTTCGTGGCCGATTTGCCTGGCCCCGCCGAAATGCCAGTGGCCGGCAAAATACTCCTTCCACTCCTCTTTGGTAAGTTTAGAGGCTTCCTTGACCTCTTTCAACACCTTCTTGCTGGGGCCGGGTTTTTTAAAGAGCAGGATAAATTCATAGTCGATCTCCACCAGGCCGTTGGGGGGATAGGGGTAGGAGCCCATGACATTGGCGCCGCCGGTGGTGTTCATGGTGGTCTTTTTCTGCCAGATGACGGCCCCCATAAAGTCAAAACCGATTCTTTCGCCCTGGGCGATAAATTCGGCATGCAAAGGAATCACCTTATATCTGCCGTAAATCACCGACCGGGCGAACTGGTCGCCGATATTTAGACACAACCGGCCGCCTGGACGCAGGATGCGGAAACACTCGGCCCAAGTGTAATATAAATCTTTCAAATATTCATGCAGGCTTTGGCCGTAGCCAATCTGACCGGGGACGCCGTAATCCTTGATATGCCAGTAAGGAGGGGAAGTGACCACCAGGTCTATGGCCCCATCTTGCACTTCCGGCATTAAGCGGCTATCGCCGAGGATGATTTTCGCCCAGGTTTCCATGGTCGCCAGGCAGACTAAAGAACGCAACTGCCGTAATAAGGTCAGAGATTCTTCCCTTCGCTCAGAATGACATCTGGGCGAAGATCTTCGGCCTTTTTATAGCACAGGCGAGACGCCTGTGCCACTAAACTTAAGGTGGTTCCCGGGTCTTGACCCTGTCCTAACTTGCAAAAGGGGGCTGGAGCGGGCGGGGCCTGTGGTCCCGCTCGGTCCAGCCCCCTTTAACCCCCTTAAGGGGTTGGGGGAGGGGGGTTGGGGGAGGGGG
>JAUXZG010000015.1 GCA_030694005.1 Desulfobaccales bacterium
CACCCCCCTCCCAACCCGCTTATGTTTAGGCGGGAAAGGCGGGGCCTTTGGCCCCGCCTTTCCCAGCTAGGGTTATGTCCCTTAATTTTACACTCCCCCTCCCCTGGTGGGAGGGGGCTGGGGGGAGGGGGGAGAAGTGTCACCGGCGTCGGTGAAACACTTGGCCCCCGGCTTCCCTGGGGGTCATGGGGGTAACTTTTCATCTTTACTTGACTTTTGGCATAAAGATATATTAATGATTTTCTTTACAATATCTTTCAGGGGATAGGATTTTATCATTTAACCCATATAAAATTCAGATCAGCTTATTGCTTAAGCTATAGAGAATAGTGTTACCGACTTTCTCAAGCAATACTTACTCTTTAAAAAAATCTGGTTAGTGGGTGTTGAAAATGAAAAAACATCAGAAAGCGGCTATCATTGGAGGTATATTCTTAACAATAATCTCTATATTTCCAATTATCATCGCTTTAGGTGTATATGGGGAAGGAATTATAGGCCCTAAAATATATTTTATATTTTTATTACCGGTTATAGGCATTGGAATATCAATAGCTGTCATTACATATGCATTATCGATAGAAGAGGATTTGTGTATCAATTGTAAATATACAATTAAGGAAGCTAATTTAATGAGGGAGCTTCTCAAAAAATCTCTTCTATTTCTGGAAGACTTACGCTACGGCATTGAGCAAGATGAACCATTAGAGAAGTATGAGAAGATTATGGAGATGGAACTTTTATATGTAATCAATCAAATCAAAAAAATATTTAATGAAGAAGAAAAATTTTTTTAACTGGTTCCCAAGCTCAGCTTGGGAACCAGTTAAAACCTTTGGCGAGAATTTCCAGGAAACCTGGAGGAGGGAAGATGGCGCATATTCATGAAAGTGCGAAATGGAGAAGTGGATGGGCCGGGTGGGCTTTAGTGGCTCTCCTGGCCGGTCAGTTGTTGCTGGCCGGTTGCGTATCATCATTGTGTACCAAGCGGCTGTACGTGTACCGGGATACGGCCCAGAAGAGCCTGCCGAACTCAGTGGCTTTATTGATTACCGACCCGAATATAGCCAGGGCGCTGATGCCTGCGGCAAGTCGTGATCTCGAGGCGGGAGGTCGATGGGCCGCGGAACAGCTGGTCCAAGAGTCCGACGTGTATCGCCTCTCCATAGATGAATTGGACGGTAAGGTCCTTTATCAGGGCTTATGTCTGGATGTCACGCCGACCTATGCTTGTGAGGTGCGGCCGGGCACGCGTCAGGTCCGGGCCAGATTGGATCTCTTCGGGCTCTGGGGACACGAAAAGGTAAAAGAGGTGACCAGGCTTAATCTCGAACCCGGCGGGTGTTACTTTCTCCGGCCGGACGCCGACGCCTTGAAGGACAAACATCTCCTCTTGAAAGCGGAGCGTTTGCCTGAGGCATACACCGCCGAGCTCAGAGCGCGGCTCATAGACTGGGAGCGGCAGAACTCCAAAGGTAAGAGTATTGCCGACTGATTGCCGGCCAACGCCTGTTAATCTCTGCCAGATTCTGGTGGAGCCTATGGGAGTTGACCCCCTGCCCTCTTGAATGCCGGGCGGTTTAAGAGGTCAGGGGAAACCCATTGAACATATTCACTAATTTGGAATTACTATGAAAATAGGTGTTGACTTAATTGAGAGAATGGAGGTAATTATAAGGATGAAAATCATTAATTGACACCCATTTTTTAACTTAGACTTCTTGAGCGACAATCAAGCGGTCTAGAGAACTTTTCACCAGAATTGAGGTAAATTTATGTGCGAATGGATAATCTCATTTAAGGGTCGCAACAAATCCGGTACTTATAATGTGAATTTCCTATGGAACATGGGTTCTATCTACATTATGGACAACCAGGGCAACACCGTTTATGTGCCCTACTGGACAAGCGCAACACCATAAGGAGATATGCTGATGATTCGTTGGACTGCGGGTGCACAGAATACTCGTGATGAAAGTACCAAGTTTGCAACATTACAGGATGCCATCACGGCAGTCGGCTCAAATAACGCTACCCTATACATACTGGCTGGAACATACAACATATCGGCAGACCTCACTGTGCCTGCCAACGTTACGCTGAATCTGGAGCGGGGGGCGGTGCTGGCTGTGGCCACCACTAAAACCCTGACCATCAATGGGTTGATAGAGGCGGGATTTTATCAAGTGTTTTCATGGACTGGCACTGGTGCTATTGTGCTCTCTGGCCTACAGCCAGTGAAAACCTCCTGGTTCGGCGATACGGCCGCGGGCATCAATAAGGCCCTGCTATCCGTTAGCCGTCCCTGCGTTTTTAAGATGCCTGGGAAGTATATCGACCTGGGGACAACCTCTATTGAGATTTACACCTGTGGACATACCCTGCAAGGACAGGGGGTGGATTTTTCGGGCAACCATTACCACGGCACCAGGTTGGACTATTCAGGTTCCGGTTACGCCATCCTTGTGGGCAAGGCCGGGGTATTCTCTGCCAAAATCGGCCTGAAGGATTTTGGCGTTTACAAAACCGGGGCCGGTTCAAAAGGTATCCGTATGGGTTTGGCAGACCCTGACTGGATTCGTTATCCGTACATGGAAAATGTGGTGGTGATGGATTCGGGTTGGCAGGGCAGCCACGGCATGGATGTTTTAGGGTCTGAGTATGGAATTTATCGCCGGTGTGAATTTTCCTATAACGGCGGGGCCGGGGTCAGGTTTGCGGTTAATCCCGCCAACCTGGAAGGCGGGAATATCAATGTCTTTGAATCCTGCTCCTTTAGTTACAACAAAAACGAAGGTGTGCTTGTCCAACGAGGAGAGGACTTGCGTTTTTTCAGTTGCGACCTACAAGGAAACGGATATGAGGGTCTTAAGGCCACCAGTATCGGTGCGAGATTTATCGACAATCTGGTCGTGGAATCTTGCTGGTTCGAAGGCAACCAGGTTGATGCGGGGCGCACCAATGGTTATTACCACATTTTATCCGCCGATTCTTATGTAGGCCGAATCACCCTGCGGCACAATTCGCTAAGGGGCATTACTAACCTCTGGAATGGAACGACCGGCAATAAGATGGCTTGCCTCATCGCCAAGGAGGCCACTTCTCAAGCCAACTCCTATTGCTCTATGAGTAAGGGCGCGGCAGTTCAAATCGAAGCCCTGACTAGGGCTAACCCCTGTCAAGTGACCTGGACGGGCCACGGACTTTCTACCAGCGATAACGTGTTGTTTTACAATGTGACCCAGGCCGGTTGGGGCGTTCGCTTAAGCTCCGTTGAGTTCAAAATTACCAAAATTGACGACAATAATTTCACAATTCCCTGCGACACAATCCCTTGCGCCGCGGATTATGACCCGAATACCGACCCCGGGACGGTGCGGAAGATTAATGTTCCCCGCCCCTGGAATTATGCATTGGGTGGCGTAATCCGTCTCATCGGTGAAGATATTGATAAATGGTCATTTCACCAGAATACCCGGGTGGAGGGCGACTTTGCCGGCTGGGATTATGCGGATTATTATGTCAGAACTACCCGCACCACGGTAGAGGAAACCCTTTATAGTCACATCTTCTGGGGAAAAACTTTAGCCGGTAATAGTTCGATTATTGATGATGCTATATCTGAGGGCGCTCGTTTTATGAAAGGCGGAAGACTTTCTCGCTTGAAGATACGGGCAGAAGGCACAAAGACCGGCTCTGCTGGCAATAAAACCATCAAACTTTATTGGGGTTCTCAGGTCATCGGTACGGTCGGTCCCACAAATGACGACAATACCTGGATGATTGAAGCCACGGTGAAGTTTACCGATGCCACCGCCCAGCAGATTATTTCGACAGCTTGGAATCAATCCACCCCAACACTGTTAAGAACGGCCGGAAGCCAGAACGCGGCGAATGATGTGGAGGTAAAAATCACCGGCACCGCGGCAGGGGCGGGAGATACGATAACCTGCCATGCTCTTTCGATTATTCCAGATGGGTAAGCCGAATATAACTCAGAAAGGAAACCTAATAAAAAAACTTTTAGCAATTTGTCTGATGGTTGTGCTTATGCCCTGTGTGGGCTTGGCTGGGGAGAAGGCCAAGCCCAAGGCGGATGAAGCCAGGGCCACCATTGAGCAGGACAGGAAAGACCGGGTGGACGAGTGCAGCAAACTCATTAACGAAGCACTCAAAAAGACTCGCTGTAGTCTCCAGGTCCTCGAAATAAGGAACCGACCACTAAGCAATCTGATGTGCAGGTAGGCCCCGTAGCACAGGACTAAAGGCCCTCCTGCGGGGCCAATGAGGGGACTGCTATGAATTATAAGGACTTGGCCGAACATATCGGGGTGGTGATAGCTTTCACGGTCATGGGTTGGACGGCGGCCTCCGTGCTTGCCTGGCGACAGCATAACCAACTACTTTCTGGCAGTGAAACCTTATTAGGAGTGTGCAGATGTTTAAGATGATTTATAGGCCGTTTCTCGCGGTAGACCTGTCTCTGGCTCTCATGACCCCCTAACCTGGGGCTGATCCCCTCAGGGACAGGGCGGCAATCTCCACCGTCTTGAGGCCAATCATCTGGAGAGCCTTGGGGAGAGGCGGTGATGGGTGAAAAAACCGAAAAAGAGGTAAAAGAGGATCGCTCACCTACATGCGGCGGTGTCTATGCTGAATGACCTGAGCAAAGGACACCAGATGGACACCAAAAGCCTCAAAATGAAAGGGGCTGACAACCTGTCGATGGCCAACCCCTGCTAATCTCTGCCAAAATCTGGTGGAGCTGAGGGGAGTTGAACCCCTGACCCCTTGAATGCCATTAATAATTTGGGGGGTCAGGGGTTCTTTAATTATAACATCTAATTAGCTGTTCTTAAAGGGAAAAGGCATATAATAGATATAAGGTTTTTATATCGGTTATTGGTGAAATATAAGGGCTTAAATTAAGAAAAATTAAGAATTCCCCGGCTTGATCCTGCCCCAGGATAAAAATTTAATTTATTTTAGGTTAACATTAAGATTGTTCTTTATTTTTCCAAAAATTTAGGCTAAAATAATAGTTAAGATAAGGGACCCTGGGCAGAACCCGATGAGGGTTGCCCTTCGAGCCAGCCAGCAGGTCAAGAGCTGGAAAGTCAGAAATGACGGCGGTCCGCATTGAACCTTTTTTAAGGTTCAGCGCGGGCCTTTTTTATTTTGGCCACAAAGGAGGCCACAAATGAATGCAGTCAAAGCGGTGCGGCTGGCAAGGCGAATGATGAAGAAAGATGTTCTGGACAGGTCGGTGGGCATCCTGACGCCCCACAGGCTGAACCAGATCGAGGCCGGGAAAGGTTGGCGGCCCAGGGCAGACGAGAAGGCGAGTATTGCCCAGATTCTGGACTGCCCTGAAAATGTCCTCTTCCCGGAGTAAAAAATGCGGCCTTTTCTAAAAAATCCCGGAATTCCCTATAATAGGGCAAGAACGTTATAGGGAGGGGACGCCATGGAAAAGAATGAGAAAGTCGAAGTAGCAAACATCATGCTTGAAAGGGAAATGGTCATCGCATTGTTGGACCGGCTGGAAGCGGTGCAACTCTTTCTCCAGTACGCCACCTCGGCATGCCCGGAAGCTAAAGAATTCCCTGATTTGCTCGGCCTGCTTGAGCCGGTGACGGAATTCTTCACCAGCCTCCAGAATGGAGACAATTGGCAATCCTTCAGCCCGGAGGAGTTGAAGGCCGAAGGCATAGTCAGGCATGAGATCGGGACCTGGCCCGGTACCGGCGGCGGGGCCGATACCCCGACAGGGAGGGCATAAGAGCCATGAAAAAATCTCGGAGCCTTATACAAATGCTCCAATCCGGCGACTTCATCACACCGGCGGAACTGGCCCTGGGCCTGAATGTCAGCCGCCCAACGGTTTACTCCTGGGTCAGAAAGGGCACGATCCCGTTTATAAAGCTGGGCGAATTGGTGCGCTTCGATCCGGCTGAGATTTCTATCTGGATCAAGGCCAGGCGGCAGGGACCGACAGTCCGTTGCCCCTATGGGGATGAGGGGATCACCATTGGTAAGGATTTTGATGGTTTTGAGGAATGCGGGAAATGCCCGGTGAAACAAGAATGCTGCACCTTGGCGGCACAGAGGGTAGCACAGTAATGAAAACAAGATTTCCTTGGGCTTACGGGGGTTTGAGACCCCCCGGACAAGGGGAGCGGGACCCTCAACCGCTCCCTGCCCAGGGGATTATCGCCTATGAGGGGGGCGCAGAATGGACTGGAATGAGCGGCGACGAATAGCAAAGGCCATAAATGACAACATCAAATCGAACGGCGGCAAGCCCCCGATTAGGACGGATTCAAAGGTACATCTTGACCCGGACCTGGAAAATTTCTTCGACTGGGCGGACAGGAATGACCCGGAAATATGGGATGATTTTCCACCGCATGTCAGGGAGTGGTACAGGCAGAGAAAAGGCGGCAAAGGCCGGGGCTGGTGGAGGCATTACCGGGACTTCACCCCCAGGCTAGTGGGGTTGAAGACCCTTAATGCCCTGAAAATGTATCTCGTCTACCGGGATTCGGCCAATGACAACGACAGGGTGAACAGGTTGGGGCTGCATCCGGGCGAGACCTGCATAGGCGAGGCAAGCATGGCCAGGAAGGCGGGGGTGAGTAGGGGCTATCTATGGAAAGGCAACAAGGAATTGAAGGAGGCGGGGCTGGTGGTCTTTGTCAGGCGTTTGTGGTTCAACGGGCCTTTTGTCAGGCGAGTCAACATGGGCTGGGAGAGGCCCATTGAAGAGCCAACCGATGACGGGATTGTCAGGAAGGCGTATCCCCCTTTCCCTTAAGGTTTAAGGGAAAGGGGGACCTTAAGGTTTAAGGGAAAGGCAATCCCTTAAGGTTTAAGGGCCTAATAAGACTGAGTCTAGTAATAAGACTGAGTATAGTAATAAGCCAGATATAGATAAATCTATATCTGGACGGGCCGAAGGCCCGCCCACAGGTTTGAATGATCTTTTCTGTCTGGGGGAAGGGATGAAAACAAAACACCCCCTCCATCAAGGGAAATGGCACATGTCCTATCAAGGGAAATGGCACATGTCCTATCAAGAGAAAAGAAAACCATCCCTGTCAACGGGAGGGGGCCTGGCCAGGTTGTGAAATATGGCCGAAATCAGCCCCCATTCGCCCAGCCCGCCCCGGCCCCCTGTTTCATTATATATCGCCCCCTTTATACCTTATATAGTGGGGATTAATGATTTCAATAGGTTACAGGTAATTTCTTAATGCTTTTTAATGTAGGGATGGGGGAAAGACATGACAGACAAAGAGGATAGAAAGCCCGCAAACATCTTGAGGATACCAACCAAGAAGGGTTCCAACACCTCAATGGTGCGGCACGGGCTTTATTGCGACCCCGCCAAGTGGGACCTGGACGGAAGGACAACCCTGGCAAAGCAGCTTCACCAGTTGCGGACCGGGCTGGCGGCTTTGTTCCCTGACGGACCGGGCCGGGCCGGGGCTTTGCTCATCGACCGCGTTGTCTACAAAAGCCTCAAGCTGGCCCTCTTTGAAGCAACAGACCTGATAAGCATGGAAGAAGTACCGCCGGGAGCGGAGCAGGCGTATCTCACAATGTCCAATTCCTTCCGGGCAGACCTGCAACTTCTCACCACCATGGCCCAGCACCAGGCCCCGGCCCCCGGCGATCCTGACTTGAGGGAATATCTGGAAACCCTAAAGCGAGCGGCCAAGGCCCAAGTGGTCAATGTGGAGAGGGGATGAACATCATCGAAGCAATCCACGACCCGCACCTGTTCAAACCCCTGTTTAAAGACCTTGCCACCTGGCAAAGTTGGCAGACCTTCCTCAAGGCCCTCTTTGGCCTGCCCATGAGTGGGGACGACCTGACCCTGTGTAGGGATTGCACGGGGCGCAGACCCCCGCCTACGGCCCCATTCAGGGAGGCTTGGGCACCCACAGGGAGGCGCTCCGGCAAGTCATTCATCGCCGCCCTGACCGCCACATATTTGGCCTGCTTCCGAGACTACACGCCATACCTGGCCACGGGGGAGCGGGCGGTTGTGGCAGTGATAGCCGCAGATAGAAGCCAGGCTGCGATAATCTTCAACTACATCTCAGGCTTCCTTAATTCCAACCGGATGCTCCGCAAGTTGGTGGAGGCGGAGCGGGCCGAGAGCATCGACTTGAAAGGCCGGGTCAGCATCGAAGTGAAGACATGCTCATACCGCAGCATCCGAGGCCCAAGCTATGCCGCCGTCATTGCCGATGAGATAGGCTTTTGGAGAAGCGAGGTTGACAGTGCGAACCCAGCAGTGGAAGTATTGAGGGCGGTGCGTCCGGGGCTGGCGACAATTGAGAACAGCCTCCTACTCTGCATAAGCTCCCCATGGGCCAGGACCGGCCCCCTGTATGAGGCTTTCAACCGTCACCATGGCCGTGATGATTCGGACGTTTTAATCTGGCACGCCGACACCCCCACAATGAACCCGACCATATCCCAGAAAATCATCAACCGGGACATGCTGGAAGACCCGGAAATGGCCTTGTGCGAGTGGGGGGCCGAGTTCCGGTCTGACCTTGAAACATTCCTCAGCCTTGAGGCCATCGAAGCCGTTATCGTTCAGGGCCGGTTCGAGCTTCCCGCCATATCGGGGGCCAGGTACTTCGCCTTCGTGGACCCTTCGGGCGGTCGGCGTGACGCTGCAACCCTGGCCATTGCCCACAAAGACAAGGAGCGGATCATCCTGGACGTGGCCAGGAGATGGAAATCGCCCCATGACCCGGCGGTGGTGGTGGGGGAGATGGCGGTGGTGCTGAGGTCTTATGGTGTCTCCCGGATCACTGGCGACCGCTATGCCGGTGCGTGGCCAAGCCAGGAGTTTCAAAAACACCATATCACCTATGAGGCCAGCGAGAAGGATAAATCATCTCTGTACCTGGACTTTTTGCCCCTGGTTTTGTCGCAAAGGGTCGAATTGCTGGACCTCAAGCCCCTGGTTCACGAACTTCGCAGCCTGGAAAGGCGCACCCGGAGCGCAAGCCGAGATTTGGTGGATCACCCCCCAAGGGGTTATGACGATTTGGCGAACGCTGTGGCGGGGGTCTGCGCCCGGCTGGGGACCCGGCCCATTCAGGTGGTTAGCGTTGAGCAAGCAAGTTTTTAAGGAGGAAACATGAGCAAGAACTGGCAAAAGGCATTTTCGGAGATTGACGGCGCTAAATTCCAGGTCGCAACCGCCGCCCTGGTGGCCCCGCTTGAAACCTTGCAGGCCAACTTGGCGGAGGCTCAGGCGGAGCAGGAAGGACTCGCCGCCCGCGCCCCGGAGGTCCTGGCGAATGACGAGGAGGCCAGCCTGTACGGCGGCCCGGAGGCGGTCGCGGCAAGGCAAGCCCTGCTGGACTTGCAGGCCGCCCTCGAGAACTGCGACAGGAGAATCAGTGTCATCCTGGACACCCTCAACCGGGAAAGGTCCAGCCCAAAACTTGAGGCCCTGGCCGCGCAATTGTGGGATACGGCGGCTGGCTTCCGGTCTGCCCTGGTGGAACTGGCACCGGACGCCTGGCAGGAACTCGAGGCGGCCCAGAAATCCTATCTTGTGGTCGTGGCCAAGATCGGCGGCCTGGGGCGTAAAATTTCCAGGGTTGAGGAAATAATGATTAGCGGTGCCCGGCCATTCATGGCCGAGAAGCCGCACCTGGCCCCGACTCCCCTCCCGGCTATCGTTATGGACCCTCACATTATCCAGGCTGCTTACGACCCCGACGCCAAACCAGCGATCACCGGCCCCGCCGCCCTGCACCAGCCCCAGCCGACTGCGGATTCTGTTTTGCAGGTGCTTAAAGGAGAAAGCGAATGAAATTCTACAAAATTTGCGATTCCGCAGGCCCCCACAAAGACCTGCCCACCGTGCAATGGGACAAAAAGTCCGAAAAACCCCTTTTTGAGTTCACGCGAACCGGCGTCCGGGGGGTAATGTCCTTCACCACAAACAACTCGGAATTGATCTCCCTGCTGCGGGCGGCTGGCTATCATGAGGTGATGCCCCAGGGCCTCGGCAACATCGGGGCAATGGCAATGGCGGGGGCCGTGGCCGATGATGCCTCACTCCCCCAGCCTCAACTAACCGAACAAACCAGAAATTTACTCAGGAGGTTCAGCAAATGAGAAATGAAGCAATCAAGAGCATCATGGCCGCCAACAACCTGCCCCAGAACATCGCAGAGCAGATCGTGGGTCAGGATGGCATAGTGGACCAGGGCAAGTTGAGCGTGGCCCTTTCCGGCGTGTCCTGGGGCAAAAATCCGGCTTCATCCGCTACCCCTGGCCTGGTCCAGGCTTTGGTTGACGCCTTGAAGGACGCCATGGCCCGGCGGGACATGGGGGCGGTGATGAATCTGAGGAGCCGTCTGAATAAGATGGGGATCGCCAACCCGGAATGACCTGGGAGTGCATGGCGGCAGCACGGCAGCACCCCGCCCCCGGCTCCGGTTTCCTCCTTGGCGGAGCCGGGATAAGCGGGCTATGGGAGACACAAAATGAGAAAAACTGGCGTGGTTAAGGTCTGGAAAGACGGCTGGGGATTCATTCACCAGGACGGTTTTAACGACCCGGACATATTCGTGCATCATTCGGAGATCAAAACCAACCCCAGGGAACTAAGAAAAGGGCAGCCGGTTTCCTTTGTCATAAAGCAGACCCCAAAAGGGATTCAGGCGGCTGAGGTGCGGCCCCTGGACGCCGCCGATGCAACTGAGACGAATTGGCCCGAATACATCGGCGTCAGGAAGTTCCCCAAAAGCAAGGTTGAGGAGGAGGATTGACCCCGCCCCTAAACCCATTTTAAGCCCCTGTACCGGCCCGTACGGGGGCGATAACCCCTCTCCTAGGGGGAGATAGGGAGGATTTTATGGACGCAGACTTAATGCAGCTATGCGATGCGTGGGATGATAAACAGATCACCTTGAAAGAACTTTATGAACAGATGATTTTGCGCAGGGCAAGACTGGCTGAGAAATATCGAAAGGAGAAGGAGCAGGAGGCCCAGGGCCAGGGCTAAAGGGATTCAACCAGCTCTCCATCTTTCTTAATAATTATGAACACAAGGTAGTCTGATGCGTTTTTGATGTCCCACACCCACAGGCAGTTTCCAGGGGTGCCCATGAAAAACTGCTTGATTTCTACTTGATTTCGAACATGTTTTGGGCTGATGTCGATCTCATAATGAGGCTTTCGCGTCTCAATATCAAAAGGGCCAGCAGGATACCTTGTTTTATTCCCCGGCGATAAGCAAAAGGTGTAATCTTTTTCCTCTGACATGTTTCTCTTTCTCCGAAATATAGGATTAAAATCTGCTATGTTAGCAGGGTAATGGCTAAGGCACAAGGCAAAATTTAGGTCTAAATTTACTGGCGACCCGGCCAGGCGGCGGCCGGGGGGTTGGGCGGTGGGCGCTAAGAAAATCCCATAATCACTATAATAGATATAAGAAATACCTTTATTTTCTTAACATAATAATATATAATTAATTTGATTGAATCTCTCCCGGAGGCCGCCGGCGAATGGTCATTTTTTATTTAGCCATTAGGACCAAGAAACCCACCCGAACCAAGCGAGTTACCCCTGAGTGCCCGGAAGCGGCGACGCCCCGGCGGTCTGAGAGGACCGAATCAGCACTCAGGATTTTTATTTTTGAGGAGGTGATATGAGCACGCGAGGCTGGCTCTATTTCATCGCCAGGGCAATGGGGGATGCTACGGCAATCTCCAAGGGTCCCGTAGCTATTGAAAAGCGGATCTTACGGCGAATGGTTGGGAAGGCCGTCAGCAGGGGGATGTGGCGGCTGTTCCGGTAACAGGCAGGCCGGACCGGGAGCACCACCTCCCAGCCCGGCCCTAACCCACAACAACCTGTGAAGGAGGTTAAATTATGGGCTATTTCTATTTTAGCAAATTTGAGATTTGCCGGGAAGTGGCGGCCCCGCTTAAGGGGGTGCTGCCATGACCCCCAAATACCCCCACATCAAAGTGAGGCTGGTGGGCGAGGACGGCAACGCCTTCGCCATTATAGGCCGGGTCAGGAAGGCCATGCGTGATGCTGGCCTAACAAACCCTGAAATGACAGAGTTTATCTGCCAGGCCACCAAAGGGGATTACAATCACCTGCTCAGAACCGTAATGGAATGGGTGGAGGTTGAATGAGCCATGTCAAAAATCTATAAGCGGGAAGGCAAAAACAAGACCACTTGGCAGATTTACTTTTATACTCCCGAAGGCAAGCTCAAGGGCAAGACCTTTGACAGGAAGAAGCAAGCCGAAGAATATCTGGCCAAGGTCAAGGTGGCCAAGAAGGAGAACCGCTACCATGATGTTTTCAATGTAAAAAAGGAATCCCAGACCACCTTCGATGAATTGCTCGGCGTTTACGTGGAGAACTTCAAACCCCAAAAATCCTACCCCACCAAGGTTTTTGTGATCCGGGAACTGCGGGAGGCGTTCGGGGACCGGAAACTTGGCAAGATCACCTACCTGGATATGGAAACCTACCGGAACAGGCGCAAGGCAACCCCTTTGAAATCCGGCAAGCTCAGGGCCGAAGCCAGCGTCAACTACGAGATGGCGGTCTTTGCGCACATCCTGAGCAAGGCGGTGGAGTGGGGGCTGCTGGAAACCTCCCCATTCAAGAAGGGCAAGCGGCTTATGTTCAAGGTGGATAACGGGCGGACCCGGTTCCTTACTGAGGATGAAATCGAAGCCCTGCTCAAGGAATGCCCCCGCCACCTGAAACCGATTGTGGAAACGGCCCTGCATACCGGCATGAGGCGGGGTGAGGTTCTTTCCCTGAAATGGGAGCAGATCAACCACGGGTTCATTTATCTTGAGGGAGGGATGGTAAAAAGCGGCAAGGGTCGGCAGATTCCCATCAATGACCGCCTGGCAGAAGTGCTCAAGGAATTGCGGCGGGCCAATGAGCTAAAATCGGATTTTGTGTTCTGCGATTCCCAGGGGAGAAGATTCCAGGACGTGAGAAGTTCATTCGCCGGGGCTTGCCGCCGGGCCGGGATCAGGGACTTCACCTTTCACGACCTCCGGCACACGTTCGCCTCCCACCTGGTGATGAACGGCGTGGGCCTCAAGGCGGTCCAGGAGCTTCTGGGCCATGCTGATTTGACCATGACCATGCGCTATGCCCACCTTTCCAAGGGCCACCTCCGGGAGGCCGTGGCCGTGCTCGACAATTTAGGGGGTATTAAGAAAATATTAATAAATCCACCAGAAAACAAAAAAGAGGTTAACGCCCTATCGCTAACCCCTTGAAATCTTTGGTGGAGCTGAGGGGAGTTGAACCCCTGACCCCTTGAATGCCATTCAAGTGCTCTTCCAGCTGAGCTACAGCCCCACGCCCAAAATGTAATTAACAAAACCGTGGCGGCGTGTCAAGTCCCAGGAGGGCAAATTTCCGAAAGACCGGCCGCGCTTGGCGAGGACAAAAAGCCAGGGATGGCCAATGCCAGGTTGGCATCACAAGGTTAATCATCTTGTGGTGGGGGGCCTAGGTGCCCGCCAGATCTTCTTATGCCAGCAGGCACAAAGGCCTGCCCCACCAATATTTTTGTTTACAACTCGTTATAACGCCGCGGCCCCGGCCGCAAGCCCTTACCCCCTATTATTATTGGCATTTCCCAGGAAATTTAAAAACGGTGGCAGAAGCTAATTCTGTTATAATGTCCAATGATGGTTTTTTAAGGTGGCCAGGGGGCGTCTAAGCGGGTGTTGACAAAATCAGGGGGGGATGGGGCCGGGGACGCTGAATCCCGGCCCCTTCCCCCTAACCCCATAAAAGTGCTGCATCTTCTGGTCAGCCTGCCGGTAGGCGGGGCGGAAGACCTGGTGGCGGCCATCGTGACCGGGCTCGACCCTAAGAGGTTCAGCGTGCAAGCGGCCTGCATCGGGCCTTTAGGCGCCATCGGGGAGGAGCTGGCCGCCAAAGGCCATACCGTCGTCAGTCTGGGGCTTGATGTCAAACACACCTCCTTCTTAAGGGTGGCGGCCGCAGTGCGGCGCTTGCTGAAAGAGACGCAGCCGGATATCCTGCATACCCACCTTTACCATGCCAACTTCTATGGCCGCCTGGCCGCCCTGGGACTTTTTGTAAGGGGGGTGGTGGCGGCGGTCCATAACACCTATACCCGGGTCAAATTCCACCGGCGACTGGCGAATTTCCTCTTAGCCCGGGTAACTGATAAGGTGCTGGTGGGGAGTCCCCAGGTGTGGGCCGATGTGCACCGCCATGATGGGGTGCCCGCCTCGCGGCTGCTGCTGATGCCTTACGGCATCCGCCTGGAGGAACCGGCAGTGGCGGTTAGCCCTGAGGAAGCCAAGGCCCGGTTGGGGGTGTCCGGTTTTTGCCTCGGCGCGGTGGGCCGCCTGGAGGAGCAAAAAGGCCATGAATACCTCCTGGCGGCGATTCCTGAGCTTAGCCGCCAGATTGACGGCCTGACCGTGCTTTTGGTGGGTGAAGGCCGGCAGGAACAGGCCTTGAAGCAGCAGGCCCGGGATCTGGGGGTGGAGGGGGTGGTGCATTTTCTGGGCACCCGGCGGGACCTGCCGCTGATTTATAAGGCCCTGGATGTATATGTGCAACCGTCCCGGTGGGAAGGTTTGTCTCTCGCCATGCTGCAGGCCATGGGAGCCGGGCTGCCGGTGGTGGTCAGCCGGGTGAGTGGAGCCCTCACGGTCGTCCAGGATGGGGTGAACGGCAGGCTGGTAGCTGCGGGTGACACTGCGTCGCTGGCCGCGGCCGTTTTGGAGCTTTACCGGCAACCCGAAGAACGCCGTCGCCTGGGCGAGACGGCCCAGCGCACCGTTTATAAGAATTACTCGCAAGAGGCCATGCTCCGGCGGTTGGAGAGCCTCTATCTGGAGTTATGGGAGGAAGGTGGAGGACGTTGATGCTGCCGTCGCCGCGCCGGCCTTATACCATCTTGCACACCGAGTCCTCCCTGGGGTGGGGGGGGCAGGAGCGCCGCATCCTGGCGGAGGCTGGCGTCATGCGGCAGCGGGGCCACCGCGTCCTTTTGGCCTGCGACCCCCGGGGAGAGTTGTTCCTCAGGGCTCGGGCGGAGGGATTGCCGGTGATGTCCCTGACCTTTGGGGGGTGGCGCAACCTCAAAGCCGGACTGGCCTTATGCCGTTTTATCAGGAAGAAATCGGTAGATATCTTAAATACCCACAGTTCCCTGGATTCCTGGGTAGGGCTGCTGGCCCGGAAATTCTTAAAAGAGCCGCCCCGGCTGGTGCGCACCCGCCACCTGTCCACCCCGGTGAAAAATAACTGGCCCACCCGCGGGCTCTATCAGGCTGCGGACGCCATCATCACCACCGGCCAGGCCACCAAAGAACTGCTGGAACGCCGGCTGGGTGTGCCTGGGTCCCGCATCTTTTCCATCCCCACCGGCGTCTCCCTGACGGAATTTGTTCCCGGGGAAGCGGATGCCGCCTTAAGGGCCCGCCTGAAGATTCCCCCCCAAGCCTATATTTGGGGAACCGTGGCGGTGCTGCGCTCCTGGAAAGGGCACCTTTATCTGTTGGAGGCTTTTAAGGAACTCGTAGCTGCAGGCGCCCAAGCCTTCCTGGTGGTAGTGGGTCGGGGGCCCTACCGGGAGGTCATAAAAGAAAAGATGGCGACCTTGGGGATTCAGGAATGGGTGAGGCTGGTGGGCTATCAGGACAGAGTGGCCCCCTGGCTGGCCCTCATGGACGCGGTGATTCTGGCATCCTATGCCAACGAAGGGGTTCCCCAGGCCCTGGTGCAGGCCCTGGCCATGGGCAAACCGGTGGTGGGCACCACGGTGGGGGGCATCCCGGAGGTAGTAATTCCAGGGGAAACCGGCCTGCTGGTGTCACCCCGGGACCCCCAGGCCCTGGCCCAGGCCATGCGCCACCTGATGGCACACCCTGAAGACGGCTTTGCATGGGGGCGCCGGGGAAGGGAACTGGTGTTAGAAAATTTCTCCCTGGAACAGATGGCCGCGGCCGTGGAGACGGTGTATGACGGGGCCTGGGAGAAGGGTAGGGGAGGGTGAGAGTTTTGGGGGAGGGCAGGGACCGCCGGCCCTTAGCCCCCTCCTCCACAAACCTAGTTAATCATGGAAACTCACTGGCTGATCTTGCTTTTAGGAGGCGTGCTCCTGCTCTGGGGGGTGTCGCTGGTGGTGGTCCGGCACTGGACCAGACGGCGGCTGCTCAAGGAGTTGATGGAGCAGGACTGGCAAGAAGAAGAAGCGACCCCGCCCCTTAGAGATTTCCGGCCCGAGGATCAGGCGGCCCTGGGGCTTATCCGGGCTACCCGGCGTCAATACCTTTTGAAACTATGGCCGGGGACCGAATTCTCTTTTAAGATCATCAATGAGATGTCCCTCAAGTTGCTCCAGGAGATTGCCGCTATTTATTACCCCGACGAAGAGCGGCCGGAACTCAAGGCCTCCCTAGCCGACCTGGTGGCCCTGCACAACCGGGTAGGGGCCAGGCTGGCGGCCTGGTTGGAGACCTTTCCCATCCGCCCCTTTAAAGATGTGGAGATCAGGACGGTGCTGCGCTACCATGAGCTTTATCAAAACCTCAAGCACCATCCTGGGTACCGGTTTATCAAGCGGCATCATCTGGACGGGCTGGTGCGCTGGGGCTGGAGCGTATATAATTATGCCAATCCCTGGTACTGGGGCCGGAAGGGGGCCTACCAGGGAGGCAAGGAAGTGGCGGTGCGGCTGCTTTTGGCCCGCATCGCGGCTTTCGTCGGGGAAGAAGCTATTCTCCTCTACAGCCGGCGTTAGCCAGGGAAAGAGGACTCCAGAAGGTTGAGGGCCGCGGCCAATCTTCGGCCGGCGGCCAGGATTACCGCCTGATCCAGGAAAGGAAGGTGTGCCATTGTTAACCTAAAATCTCTTGATGGTGCTCGCGTCTTAATCACCGGCGGGGCGGGCATGATCGGCAGCACCATTGCTCACCTGGCGGTGGCCCAGGGCGCCCAGGTCACCGTGCTGGACGCCTTGTTGCCCATGTACGGCGGGAACCCTTTCAACCTGCATAAAATTCTGGACCGGATCGACTTTGTCCAGGGAGATATTCGCGATTTTGAGGTGCTCAAAGAGGCGGTAAAGGGGGCCGATTACATTTTTAGCCTGGCGGCCCAGGTAAGCTATGTGGACAGCAACATCCATCCTCTGCTGGACTTAGACATTAACTGCCGCGGCCACCTCAATCTTCTTAATGCCTGCGTTCAGGCCAATCGTGAGGCCAGGATAGTCTTTACCAGCTCTCGCTTCGTTTACGGGACTATTGAGTATAATCCCGTGGATGAAAAGCATCCCTTTAATTGCTTAAGTATTTATGGCATCAACAAGCTGGCCGGGGAAAAATATTATCGTTTTTACCGCGATGCCTATGGTTTGCAAACCGTCAGCCTGCGCCTGGCCAACCCCTATGGCCCCAGGCAGCAGATGAAGCATAGTAAATATGGCATTGTCAACTGGTTCATGCGGCTGGCCCTGGAAGGGCAACCCTTGACCGTGTATGGGGAAGGCAGCCAAAGGCGCGATTACATTTTTGTAGAGGATGTGGCGGAAGCGGCGGTTTATGCGGCCCTGTCGTCTGAAACCGAGGGACAGGTCTATAATGTGGGCTCGGGTATCGGCACCCCCTTTAAGGACATGGTGAGCCTAGTGGCCGCCTGCGTCCCGGGCACCGAGATTCGGCAGGTGGAGTGGCCTAAGGACCGTTATTTTGTGGAGACGGGCGACTATATCAGCGACATTACCAGGATCACCCAGGCCACCGGCTGGCAGCCCCGGACCTCCCTTAAGGACGGGATTGCCCAAACGCTAGATTATTACCGCCAACATCGGGACCGCTACTGGTAGAAGGGGGTGTGGTGGGGGGAAGGCCAGGGACTTTTTTATAAGTGGTCCCTGCCCTCCCCGCACACCCCCCACCCAACCCGCAGATGGGGCTGGGGATGGCGGGGCCAAAGGCCCAGCCTTCCCCAGCCAAAAGACTTAAGGGGTTGGTGGGGGTGTGGGGGAGGATTATAAGGGGGGCTGCGGCCCTTAGCCCCCTCCCCCATAATCACTATTAGTATGAGTGGCAAGAGATCCCCATGTTTAGGAGATTGGCTGGCGGACGGGCTGGCCGCCTTGTGGTATCGCTTGGATAGGCGCCACCGGCGAATCACTCTCCGCAATCTGGAATTTGCCTACGGCGCCGAACTGTCCCCGGGGGAGCGGGAGCGTCTGGCCCGGGGGGTCTTCCGCCACTTTTTGCGTTTTGCTTGGGAGACCCTGGAACTGCTGGTGGCCCCCTTATCTCGCATCAACAGGAAGACCATCATCCTGGGCTACGAGCATGTGGCTGCAGCCCTGGCTAAAGGAAGGGGGGCCATCGGCATTGCCGCCCATGCGGGCAACTGGGAGTACACGGTGATGGGTCTCGGCCTTAAAAATGGGCCGTTGGCGGTGGTGGCCCGGGAGATGGACCACCCTTTAGGCCGGGCCCTGGCCCGTTACCTCCGCCAAAGGGGCGGCAACTGGATGGTGGACAAGCAAAGGGGGCTGAAAGAGATCCTGGCGCACCTGAAGCAGAACCGCCTCGTGGGGATCGTCATCGACCAGAATACCAACACGGCTGAGGGGTGGTTGGTGGACTTTTTCGGCAAATCGGCCCGCACCACCCCGGTGGCGGCGCTTTTGGCCGGCCATCGGGACATTCCGGTGGTGCCGGCACTCTCCCGGCGCCTCAGCGACGGCCGCCACCTGATAGTATTTTTCCCGCCCCTTCCCATTACTAAGACGCCAAACCGCCAGGCTGACATCCAGCGCCACCTGCAACTGCAAAGCCACGCTATCGAGGCCTGGGTGCGCGCCGGCCCGGAACAATGGCTCTGGCTCCACCGCCGCTGGAAAAACCAGTTTCCGGAGTTGTATGAGTAGAGGTTTGTGGGGGGAGGGCCAGGGACCTGAGGTCCCTGGCCCCCTCCCCCAAAAAACTAACCAAAAACAGTTAGAGGTGATCGGGGTGGATGAGGCTTTTTTATTGCGGTTACGGGAGCAGGTGGCGTCTCAGGGGTTGGCCCAGTCTTTGGGGCTTGAGTTGGAGGAGGTGGCCCCGGGGCGGGCCAAGGTGACCATGGTCTGCCGTCCGGAGATGGCCAATATCTTAGGAATGGTGCATGGCACCGCGCTTTTTGCCCTGATCGACGAGGCCTTCCAGGCTGCGGTGAACGCCTACGGCACCGTGGCGGTGGCCCTGAACATGAACCTTACCTTCCATCAGGCCCCCAAGGTGGGAGATAAACTGACCGCCCAAACCCGGGAACTCCATGCCGGGCGGCGCACCGCCACTTATTTCATCGAAGTCACCGATGCCCACGGCGGCCTGGTGGCCTCCTGCCAGGCCCTGGCCTACCGCAAGGACCAACCCCTGCCCTTTGCGCGGGAGGAGGGGAGGTAAGGAAATTTTGAGGGGAGGGCTGGGGGAATTTCTTGTAAGTGTTCCCCCAGCCCTCCCCTCAAACTTCCTTCCCAACCCCCTTTAAGTTAGCAGGGGCAGGCGGGGCAAAAGCCCCGCCTGCCCCTGCTAAATAATTAACCCTTAGGGGGTTGGGGGAGGGGGCAGGGGCCCACTGGCCCCTGGCCCCCTCCGCCAAAAACTATATCTTCTCCAGCTTCCTCAGTTCGTCCACTTTAACCCGCAGGCGGCGCACCAGTTCCCCGTAGCCGGACTCGCTGACCACCCGGGCGAACTGGGAGCGATAGTTGCTCACCAGGCTGACCCCCTCGATGACCACGTCATAGACCTTCCACGTGGAGGATTTATTAAGGAGGCGGTAGTCCATGGGGATGCGGTCGTTTTTCCTTAAGATCACGCTGCGCACCTCGGCGTAGTCCCCGTCCAGATTTTCGCCGGTGTAGGACACTTTTTCGTCGGTGAAGTGTTCGATCTTGTTGTAATAGGAAGCCTCCAGGAGTTCACCGAAGAGGCGCACGAACTCGGCCCGTTGGCCGGCATTAAGGGAGCGCCAGGAAGCGCCCAGGCAGCGTTTGGCCATCTCTTCATAATCAAAATGGCGGTCAATGAAGCTTTTGACCATTTGGCGGCGCTGATCTCTCTTCCCGGGGCCTTTCAGAGACGGATCACTCAGCAGGCGGATAACCTCATCGATGGTGCCTTTGACCACTTCGGTGGGCTGACTGGCCAGGGTCGAAGCCGCGGCCAGGGCCAGATTAAAGGTTAAGACCAGGGCGAGAGTGCGTACCAGACATCTCAACATTCATTGCTCCTTTTCACGATCGCCGGGATTTGCAACGGATACAGCAGGTCTGTGGGTTTTGGGAGGACCGGTTAGTGACACCGGGTACGGTTAATTAAATTTCTCTGCTCCTCCCAAAATCCAAAAAAATATTTTCTAGCAAATTTTATATTATACCTTGCCGTGGATGTATTTGCTAATCAATTCTTCCCATTCCACCGCAGATTCGGTGTCTCGGATTTTTCCTCCTGGGGGTATCAACTTGTCTGAGTTGCCCGGAGATAGTTTGACGAACTTGTCGCCGATGATGCCCTTGGTGCGGATGGAGGCAATGGCATCGTCATGGATTTTGAGACCCGGCTCCAGTCTCAGGACCAGTCTGGCCCGGTCTCCGGAGCTGATCTGAATAGATTCCACCCGGCCCACTTCCACGCCCGCCACTTCCACCGCGGCCCCGGACTTGAGGCCGGAGATATTGTCAAATTCGGCGGTGACATGGTAGCCCGAGCCGAAAACCTCCAGCTTTCCCAGGTGGATAGCCAGGTAGGCCAGGCAGGCCAGGCCTGTCAGGACAAAAACGCCCACCACCAACTCCAGATTACCCTTTTTCATAGTATTGTCTAGGCCTCCAGAAAATCTACTTCCCCATGGATGAAGCTCTGCACTATGGGGTCCGCATGGTGTTGAATCTCCTCTGGGGTTCCATAGGCAATGATGCGGCCCTGGTGCAGCATGGCCACGTAGTCGGCCACCTGAAAGACATCCGGGATATCATGGCTCACCACCAAGGCGGTATAGCCGCTCTCCTGGTGGGTTTTGGTGATCAAATGAAAGACGGTGTTGGTCATGGGTGGGTCCAGGCCGGTAACCGGCTCATCGAAAAACATGATCTCCGGTTCCTGGATCATGGCCCGGGCCAGGGCCACTCGTTTCTTCATGCCGCCGCTCAATTGATCGGGGAATTTGTACCCCACCTCGGGAGACAGATTCATCTGCTCCAGACGTTCCAGAATGCGGCGTTTGATTTCCGCCTCGGACAGGCGGGTCTTCTCCCGCAAGGGGAAGGCGATGTTTTCGAAGACGTTGAGGGAGTCGAACAGCGCGCCCCCTTGAAACAAAACGGCGAAGCGTTTTTTCATTTCCTGGAGTTTGCGGCCCGTAAGAAAGGTAATATCCACGCCGTCGATCAAGACCTTGCCGCTATTGGGTTTGAGCAGGCCCACAATGTGCTTTAGAAGCACACTTTTGCCCACTCCGCTTTTGCCGATAACCACGGTGATTTTGCCCTGGGGCATCTCTAAGTTGATGCCGTCCAGCACCACCTGGCCGTTAAAGGATTTCACCAAGTCGATGATCTGAATCATAAGTTACATGAAGAAGGAGGTCAGGACGTAGTCCCAGGCCAGGACCAGGATGGCCGACAGCACCACCGTCTGGTTGGTGGCCCGGCTTACCCCTTCCGCCCCGTGCTCGGTATAGTAGCCTTTGTAGCAGGCCACTAAAATGATGGTGAGGCCGAAGACCAGGGATTTGACGATGCCGCCGTTAATATCCAGGGGCACCACGCTTTGTACCATGCCGGAAAAATAGGTGCCGGAACTTACGCCCAGAAGCACCACGCCGATGAGATACCCGCCCAGGATGCCGGTGACGTCAAAGATGGCGGTGAGCAGGGGCACGGCGACGAGGCCGGCGATGAGTTTGGGCATCACCACGTATTGCATGGGGTTGACCGCCATGGTGTCCAGGGCGTCCAACTGTTCGGTGATGCGCATGATACCGATTTCCGCGGTGACCGCGGACCCGGCTCGGGCCGAGACCATCAGCGCGGTGAGCACCGGGCCCATCTCCCTGATCAGGCTTAAGGCCACGGCCGAGCCCAGGGCGCCTTCCGAGCCGTATTTTCTTAAAGTGTAGTATCCCTGCAGGGCCAGGACCATGCCGGTGAAAGCCGCGGTGAGGAGAACGATGAGGCAGGATTTAACCCCGATAAGCTGGATTTCCTGCAGAAAGCGCCGGCCCCGAAAGGGCGGCACGAAGGCCAGCCCCAGGCCTTCAAACAGAAAGAGGATCATGCGGCCGGCATCCTGCACCAGACTCAGCACCCAGCGGCCCCAGAGGCGGAGTAGATTGTCCATGGCTAATCTGCTTTCCCCTTAAACAGATAAAAAATAAATGAAAACCTCTGAAAAAGCAAGACCGAACCTTAGATAAGGAAGAAGGTTTCCGGACAAACCCCCATGGACAGAGAGGAAACGCCAGAGTAGCTTAAGCCTGTGTTTGCCGGGATGGTGGCAGCAGGTTGATAACCCCTCTTGATTTATCGGAAATTAAAAACATTTGTTCAACATTATAAAAGGGAGGAGGGCGGGCCTTAAGGTGCGCCGGCAAAACGTCGGACTTAGAAAGCCCCAGGGGCGGGCCCTGCAAGAGCGCCCCTTTGACGGCAAGACGGGCCCAACAGTCCAGGCTTGGTTGGCAAGACGGTTAGGCGGGGAATATCGCCAGTTTAAGTTGACGGGGGAAATTTCCGGCGGGGGGACAAAATCATTGACGGGTAAAGCAACACTGTTTAACATTAACCCCAGGTTGGTAATCAGCAGCGGCCCCTACCGCTGGCGGTTGGGGGTCCAGAAAAGGAGGAGCCATGGCGGTTAGGGTAGCCATTAATGGATTCGGCCGCATCGGCCGTTGTCTGGCCCGGATCATCGCCAAAGGTGATAAAGAGGTTCAACTGGTGGCCATTAACAGCCGGGCCGATTCGGAAAGGGATGTGTATTTCTTCCGTTATGATTCGGTTCACGGCCCTTTTGGCGGCACCGTGGAATTCCGTAATGAGTCCCTGATTATTAACGGCCAAGAGGTCCAGGTGGCCCGCATCTTAGAGCCGGATAAACTGCCCTGGGGGGACTTGGGCGTGGACATCGTCCTGGAAGCCACCGGGGCCTTTAGGGACCGGGATTCCGCCGGCGGGCACCTGCGGGCCGGGGCCAAAAAGGTGATCCTGTCGGCCCCGGGCAAGCAGATAGACGCCACTTTTGTTTACGGCGTCAACCATCTCACCTATGATCCGGCCAAGCACACAGTGGTCTCCAACGCCTCTTGCACCACCAACTGCCTGGCGCCGGTGGTGAAGGTCTTGCATGATAATTTCAGCATTGACAAGGGGCTGATGACCACGATCCATTCCTATACCATGGACCAGCGCCTCCTGGACGGCTCCCACAGCGACATGCGCCGGGGCCGGGCCGCGGCGCTTTCCATGGTCCCCACTTCCACCGGGGCGGCCCGGGCCGTGACCCTGGTCATTCCGGAACTGAAAGGCCGCCTGGACGGTCTATCCATCCGGGTGCCCACTCCCAATGTCTCCCTGGTGGATTTTGTGTGCACCGTTAATAAAGCCACCACCACGGAAGAGGTCAACCAGGCCTTTGCCGCCGCCCAGGAAGGGGCCTTAAAAGGGGTGTTACATCTGTGCACCCAACCCCTGGTATCCATCGATTTTAATGGCTCTTCTTACTCTGCCATAGTGGACGCCGAGCTCACCAACGTCCTGGACGGCAACCTGGTCAAGGTCATGGCCTGGTACGACAACGAGATGGGTTTCTCCAACCGCATGCTGGACCTGGCGGTATACATGGGTCAGCACCTTACTTGATGGCGTGTCAATAGGAGTCGTCCGGTGAAATACATCGATGAAGTGGATATCAAGGGGAAGACCGTTTTTATCAGGGTAGACTTCAATGTGCCCCTGGACCAGAACCGCAACATTACCGACGACACCCGCATCCGTGCCGTGCTGCCCACCATCAACTTTTGCCTGGAGGGCAATGCCAAGGTGATCTTGGCCACCCACCTGGGGCGTCCGGATGGTCAGCGTCTAGAGGAGGGCTCCCTGGCCCCGGTAGCCCGGCGTCTGGCTTATAGGCTGCACAAGAAGGTCACCCTGGCGCCGGACTGTATCGGCCCGGAGGTGGACAAACTTAAAAAAGCCATGAAGCGCGGGGACGTCCTGCTCCTGGAAAATTTGCGCTTTCATCCCGGGGAGACCAAGAATGACGAGGAGTTCGCCCGGGAATTGATGAAGGGCGTGGACATTTATGTGGACGACGCCTTTGCCGTGGCCCACCGGGCCCACGCCTCGGTGGAGGCGGTGACCAGGTTCGCCCCCAGCGTGGCCGGTTTTCTGATGCGGGACGAGGTGCATTACTTCCACAAGTGCCTGGAAGACCCGGCCCGGCCCTTGGTGGCCCTCATCGGCGGGGCCAAGATCTCCAGCAAGCTGGCCGCCCTGGTCAACCTGCTCAAGCATGTGGACAAATTGATCGTGGGCGGGGCCATGGCCACCACCTTCTTAAAGGCCATGGGCTATGACGTGGGCAAATCCCTGGTGGACAACAGCCTGCTCAAGACCGCCCGGGACCTCATGAAAACTGCCCTGAAAAAGAAAGTAAAATTCTACCTGCCGGTGGATTGCGTGGTGGCCGACCGCATCGACAAGCGGGCCGAAACCAAAATCAGCCCGGTGCAAGAGGTTCCGGATGGCTGGATCATCGCGGATATCGGTCCGGCCACCGTCACCCTCTTTGGAGAGGCCCTGCAGAACGCCAAGACCATCGTCTGGAACGGCCCCATGGGGGCCTTCGAGTACGACGCTTTCAGCCGGGGCACCATGGCCATGGTGCACAAAGTGGCGGAATCCTATGCCCTGACCATTGTGGGCGGCGGCGATACCGATGTGGCCCTGCACAAGGCGGGAGAATTCCAGAAATTTTCCTATGTGTCCACCGGCGGCGGCGCGTTCATAGAACTGTTGGAGGGCAAAAAGCTGCCGGGCATCGTGGCCCTGGAGGAATGGGCCAAGAGAAATAGCCATGACTAAGCGTCTGCCCCTGATTGCCGGCAACTGGAAGATGCACAAAACCCTGGGGGAAGCCCGGGCCCTGGCCCGGGAAATCTGTCAGGGAGTGACCGGGGACCTCAAGGTGGAAGTGGTGCTGGCCCCTCCCTATACGGCCCTCACCACGGTGGCCGCAGAGTTGAGCGGCTCACCCGTCAAGCTGGCGGCCCAGGACACCTTCTGGGAACCGCAAGGGGCCTTTACCGGCGCCATCTCTCCGCTGATGCTCAAGGATGCGGGCTGCCGCTATGTGATCGTGGGGCACTCCGAGCGGCGGCAACACTTCGGCGAAACCAACCAGACCGTCAACTTAAAGCTCAAGGCCGCCTTGGCCGCGGGCCTGTGCCCTATTTTCTGCGTGGGGGAGACCATCGCCGAGCGTCAGGCCGGCCAGACCCTAAAGGTGGTGGGGCGGCAACTTATCGAAGGCCTAGCAGGTCTGACCGGCGACACCCCGGAGCCACTGGTGGTGGCCTACGAACCGGTGTGGGCCATCGGCACCGGCCTCACCGCCACCCCGGACCAGACCCAGGAAGTGCACGCCTTCATCCGTGTGAAACTGCCCGAACTTCTGGGTGCCGCCGATGACATCCGTATCCTCTACGGCGGCAGCGTTACCCCGGAAAACAGCGCCTCCCTCATGCGGGAGGCGGACATCGACGGCGCTCTGGTGGGCGGCGCCTCCCTCAAGAGCGACTCCTTCCTGAAAATCATCGCCGCTGCGGGTTGAGGTGGAGGTAATGTTTGGGGGAGGGGGCTAAGGGCCGCAGGCCCTTAGCCTTACAAAAAACTCCCCCAAACCCCCACCCCCAATCCCTTATGGGAAAAAACTGCTGGGGAAGCCGGGGCCGATGGCCCCGCCTTCCGCAGCCAACTTTTGCGGGTTGGGAGGGGGGTGTGGGGGGTTGTAAGTGGGCCTCAGGCCCCTGGCCCTCACCCCACAATACACTATCCTTCCCCCGAAGCGAAAAACCCTTGCATCTGGGGGACAAGTTTTTTATATTTTTAATGATATGACCACTATCGTTGTGATTCTTCATGTAGTCGTGTGCCTGGCGCTGATTTGCATCGTCTTGTTGCAGCACGGCAAGGGCGCGGGGATCGGCGCGGCCTTCGGCGGCTCTTCGCAAACGGTATTCGGCTCCACCGGCGCTGCTCCCTTTTTGGCGAAACTCACCGCCGCGGCCGCCATTGTGTTCATGCTCACTTCTCTGGGGCTGACCTTTATGGGCCGGCAAAAGGAAGTTTCCGTAATGCAGGGCGGGGGCAAACCTGGCGCCAGCCAAACCGCCCCGGTTACCCCGGGGGAGAAGGCCCCTCCGCCTGCGGGCCAGAAATGAACCATCCGTGCCGAAGTGGTGGAACCTGGTAGACACGCCATCTTGAGGGGGTGGTGGGGAGACCCGTGCGGGTTCAAATCCCGCCTTCGGCACCATATAATTATTAATAAAATAAATTAGATAGCTCCTAATAAACAGTCTTGAAAAATGTCCCCAGACTATCCCCAAGATAATCTGGGGACAGGTTTTTCAGGTCCCTGTCGGCAATCCTATCCTATTACAAAATTTGCTTAACCAATTCCCCCATACGTGTCATAATGCCTTCGGCATTAATCCCCTGGAAACCTACCTCAATGCCAAGGTGGCCCACTACTGGCTGGAAGTGGACGCCATGACCAGTCCGATGCAAGTAAGGGAAGAGGAAACGCCGTATCATTCCGACTAAAAGACATGGTTTGATCGGAAACCGTTAACCTCAGGGAGACGAGCACATGATTGATAAAATGCGCTTCAAATGGTTCAAATCCATTGAGGACGTCGAGTTCGAACCCGGTCTCGTCAATGTCTTGATTGGCGCCAATGGAAGCGGCAAGAGCAACTTACTTGAGGCGCTCGGCGTGTTATCCGCCGCCGTTTCCGGTCGCGTCGATGATGAGGCCCTTCTGCGTCGCGGCGTCCGTCCCGGAGTGCCAGCCCTCTACAAATGCTCATTTCCCAACCTCCGAACTCCAAATCATATATATTTCGGAGCCTGGCGTGGTTTGACCTCGTATGAAGTCACATTGTTCAACCCCATCAAAGACCCTTCCCCTGCTTGGCGTTATCACACGGAAATTTTGAAGAAGTTCGGTGCAGAACCCATAGGGCGGTCCCATAGAACCGCTGAAAAGTACAACCCGGAAGCCGGCTTGATTGCTTTAAAGATGGTGGAAATGAAGGAACAGGACGATGCCTTTCAATTGCTTAACGAATTAAGAGACTTCGCCATTTATACTCCCAGTACCCACACGTTGCGTGGAATTGCTCCGGATACCCAACAGCGCCAGCCCATCGGTCTTTCAGGCGGGCAGTTGGCCAATGGCGTGTTGGATATTCTCAAGCACCGCACATTACTACGAATTAGGCAGCCAAAGCTTGAAGAGTCAGAGGCTTTTTTCTCTAAAGTTACTCGTGATGTGCTTCGCTTGATAGATTGGGCCAAATCATATGGAGTCGCCCCAGCATCTTTCATGCCGTTATCTTCCTCTGTGGGTTCGACCGAAAGGGTTATTCGATTTAAAGACCGCTTTATGAAATCAGGGCGTGATACTTTATCCGGTTATGATGCCAGTGAAGGTGCGCTGTATGTGCTTTTCCATGCAGTCCTGGCCGCACACCCGAGAAGCCCGCAAATCTGTGCCGTGGACAATGCCGACCACGGTTTGAACCCCCGTCTATCCCAGGCGCTCCTCAGCAAAATCTGCGACTGGTATTTAAAATCACCCTATTCTCGCCAAATATTCCTGACCACCCAAAACCCGTTGTCCTTGGATGGCTTGCCTCTTCAAGAAGATCAAGTCCGGCTCTTCACTGTTTCAAGGACAGAAAAAGGACGTACCGTTGTCAATCGAATTGTGCTGGATAAAAAGCTAAAAAAGATGGCGGAGGATGGTTGGTCCCTTTCCCGGTTATGGATGATGGGGCATCTGGGGGGAGTGGCAAATGTCTGAACCTCTGAGGATTGCCTTTGTGGTGGAAGGCCCCACAGACTTCATTATGCTCAAAACAATTATCGCAAACCTCTTGGAGGGGTGTGATTTCGTTCCTCAAGTTCTTCAACCGGAAATGTCCGAAGCATTCAAGCCCTTGCCAGGCGAGGATGGAGGTTGGTCTGGAGTCTGCCGGTGGTGCCTTCAGGTTGCGAAGCAGGGAGGCGGTAGGCTAAGCAACAGTCCACTTTTTGGTTTTCATGATCTTTTGATCCTTCAGTTGGATGCAGATGTTGCGGGGGCACATTATTCCGCCGGCCACATTCAAAACCCATTCCCAGACCCCACGCTCCCCTGTGAGGAACCCTGTCCGCCGCCATCTGCAACCACAGACCGCCTAAGAACCGTCGTGCTGCGCTGGTTGGGCGAGCCGGCGACCCCGCCCCAAGTAGTCCTTTGCACGCCATCCAAGGCCTTGGAAACCTGGCTGCTTGTGAGTTTGTTCCCCGAAGATACCGTCGCTAAAAAAAGTGATGTTGAGTGCCACCCCAACCCGGCAGAAACCTTACAGGGGAAACCATCGGAATGCCGACTTGTAAGAAGCGGTAGAAAAAATCGTGAGATGTATCAAAAATGTGCTACCCAGTTTGCCAGTAGATGGCATGCCGTGACCGCAACGTGCTCGGAGGCCGCCCGTTTTGAAAATGACTTTTTGTGTGCCATCGCACAAATATAAGGGCAGCAGGAGACTTTTTAGTGATCCCTAAGCAATGTAAGCGGCTGGCAGAGGTGGATTTTCCCATTACCGTGGTTTCGAAGCACTCGGCGCGGGAGAAGTCCATCAGGCATGGGCATCCGTCTACACTGCATTTGTGGTGGGCGCGGCGGTGATCTGTCCCCAGGGCCAAAAGTGAAAAATATAACTACCAAAAAGGATAAATAAAATAGACTACCTAAAGACAGTTTCAAATCCCGCCTTCGGCACCAGCTCTCTGCTTTGATTTTCCTCAATCACTTATTTCCCACTTAAATAAGAGAAGCCAAACCTAGGGGAATTCCTGGCCTGGGTTTTGGGGCGGTTTATCTAGAGGTTCACCCCCAAGGCCAGAAATCATCAAAATAGTACCTCCGCTTCCCGCTTCGCCTTATCTCCCTCTGGGGACGGGGGACCGCCCTCCTTTTTTAAGGTTTTTCAGGTTTAATTTTTTTCTTCCCAACCAGGCCATAAATCCCCAAAAGGATGGCGCCCCAGCTCCCCGGGGCGGGGTTTCAAATGCAAAGTATGATGTCTTATTTTGCAGTAATATTAGTTAGATAAAGACACATCCCCTCCATGTCCCTGGCCTAGCCGCTCCCAGGCCGGGGTAATTTCCCCACCTAATTTTCGATATTCCACCCATCTCGAATTCAGGGATAACGCCACCCAATATCAGGGTTATCCTGATTTACAGGTAAACCCGACTGGAGCATATTTCACGCTACATATAAGAAAAATATGACAAATGGCCAACCGGAGAATGGTCCGGGGCCTTTCCTGAAGGGGGTGATGAGCCAAATCCGGAATTTAGGAATCAACCAATGGCCCAAGGCAAGTAACCTAACCTAAACCCAAAACCGAAAACTGAAGCAGCAAAAACTCAAAAAATTGGAGGGAAGGGAAATGGTCAGAAAGTTTTTCGCAGACGAGTCTGGAGCCAGTGCGGTGGAATACGGCCTCTTGGTGGCTTTGATTGCCGTTGTTATCACCGCTGGAGTTACCTTACTGGGCACCAGAATCAACGCCATGTTCACTACTGTCGCCGGCAGTCTTCCTGGCACTGCTGCCCCCTAAGGAAGTCGAAGGCGGTGGGCCTGGGGGCCCCCACCGCCCCTCAACCTTTGGGTCCGGTGAAGCGGTC
>JAUXZG010000025.1 GCA_030694005.1 Desulfobaccales bacterium
GGGGGAGGGCCAGGGAGCTAAGCTCCCCTTACAATCTCCCCTCAAGCCCCCCACCCAACCCGTGTAAGTGGCCGGAGAAGGCGGGGCCTTTTGCCCCGCGACTTCTCCGGCCCAACAAATACCATAATGGGGTGGGGGAGGGGGTTTGGGGGAGGGGGCAGGGGCCAGTGGCACAGGCGTCTCGCCTGTGGAAGCCCCTGGCCCCCTCCCCCAAGCACGCAGGCCCAAGGCCTAGGGTTCCGGTGGTGAGGGAGTTTCCTCCTTAAAGGAGGTGCTTTTAAGTTCGTGGCTCAAAACTTCCAGGTTATTCTTCAGTTGGCGGATGGTTTGGCGCTGCTTAAGGATTTCATAGAGGCCGTAAAGGGAGGCGGTGAACACCCCCAGGAAAAAGGTGAATAAGATCAGGCCCCACAGGTGGACCGCCGGACTTTGGAAGGTGCTAAAATAGAGATCCAGCCTCAGTTGCACCGTGCGGGTCAGCACTTCCAGGTTCTGGACAATGAAGGTAATCCCCAAGATGACCAAAAGGGAAGAGAAGATTACTTTAAAGAAACGCATGTCTGATCCTCGTCTGGCATGGCCATAAAGTGCGGCGCCAGGCGTTCGTAAGTCTGGCGGAAATGTTCCGGAATCACCCGCACCTCGGCAAAAACCGGGATGAAATTGGTGTCGCCGGCCCACCGGGGCACTACATGGTAATGAAGGTGGCTTCCCACCCCGGCCCCGGCCACCACCCCCAGGTTGAGGCCTACATTGAACCCGTCCGGCCGCATCACCCGCGTTAGGATGGCCAGGGACTCCCTGAGCTTCACCATCAGGTCCAGCAATTCTGCGGGAGTAAGGTCCTCCAGTCCGGGCAGATGCCTTAAAGGGGAGATCAACAGATGCCCATTGATATAAGGATATTTATTCATCATCACCCGGGTGAGGCGGCCGCTGAACAACACCAGCCGTTCCCGCAAATCTTCCCCGGGTGCGGGACAGAAGATGCAACCCTGGGGTTTATCCTCCCCCAGGATGTATTCCATGCGCCAGGGGGCCCATAAAACTTTCATGCCGGTAAAACTCCCCCTTTCCCCCTCCCCGGGACACCCATGACCTAAAACTATAGCATGATTTGGCAGAGATTCAAGGTAATATTGACAAACCGGGCCAGGGAGCAATCTCGGGACCATCCCCCCGGTCAACTCCTACCAGAGGGCCGGAGGAGGAGGCTCAAAGATCCCGAGGTGACTTGCTAAATAATTCTAATAAGGGGCTGGGGGGGGAGGTTTGGGGGAGGGGCAGGAGCCACCCCGGCTCCAGGCCCCCTTTCCTAAAAATCATCCCAGCTTCTCAGCAGGTTTGCGAAAGACGGGAATAGGGCGGCGTTTGTGTGCGGAGGTGCGCTTCAGTTCCAGGATACGTTTTCGGACTGCGGGGTTTAACTGGGGCTGGGGACGCCCGGCAGCCGCCAGAAAGCGGTCCAGGTCATGGTAAGTCACCCCCATCTCCCCTTCGTCCGTCTGGCCTGCCCACAGTCCGGCGGAAGGGGCCTTGGTCAGCAGCCATTGCGGCAGGTCTAATTCTCTGGCCAGGTCGTAGACCTCGGTCTTTAAAAGATCCCCCAAAGGCAACAGGTCCACGGCGCCGTCCCCGTATTTGGTGAAATACCCTACGGCAATCTCGCTTTTATTTCCCGTTCCCAAAACCAGGTAATCGTGGACCGCGGCCAGGTAATACCATGCGACCATCCTCAGGCGAGGCTTCAGGTTGGCCGCGGCCAGGGGAGAGCCGGGCGGGAGGATGCTAATGAACAGGTCAAAGACCTGATCCAGATTGATCTCTTGATAATTCACCTTGAGGAATTGGGCCAACCGCCGGGCGTCCTTAACGTCCTGGGCCAGGCTGTGGCAGGGGAGGATGAGGCCCAGATAGTTCTCCCCCAGGGCGCGCCGGCCCAGGGCGGCCACTACCGCGGAATCGATGCCGCCGCTGATGCCGCTCACTGCGCCTTGGCGGCCCGCGGCCTTAACCTGGGCCTGAATCCAGCTGACAATCTCAGCCACCAAAACTGCCGCCATG
>JAUXZG010000031.1 GCA_030694005.1 Desulfobaccales bacterium
AACTTAGAAGAATTTCGCGTCGGCCAATACGGCCTGCCCTTTTCCGGCGCCGACGAGCTGCCGGCCTGCTGCTTTAATTGTGTCTACCTCTGTCATGAAGAGTCCACCGTCTGCTTCTGTGATTCGCCTTTTTACTATTATTGCTGCTATAGCTGGCCGGATAAACTGACGGATACCGTCCCGCCCTGTCTGCAATATAAGGAGGAGGCATGGCCCAGCAAAAAATCATCCTGAGAAGGGCAGTCCCACCCTACCTGGCTGAAAAACCAGGGGCTGATTCAAGTCCCTGAAGGTCTGCTCTGAAAAGTTTTGCGGGTGGTACCCGTCTACATTCTCTTGGCGTCTTGGCGTCTTGGCGTGAGAAACATATCACGCCAAGGCGCCAAGAACGCCAAGGGATTATTATCTCTCCAACTTTTCATGTTTTCGGGTGTTTCTTAAGGAACATGAACGACTGTGAAGAAAATAATTAAGAGAGCGGTTTTCTCATTTTTTGGGGATCTAAAATGATCGGCAAAATATTTGAAAAAACCATCCTGGTTTTCGGCTGCGGGAATATCCTCTTCGGTGATGACGGCTTTGGCCCGGCCGTGGTCCAGCGCCTGATAAAAACTCAGGCCCTTCCCCCGGATGTCCTGGTGCTGGATGTGGGCACCTCCATCCGGGACATTTTGTTCAACCTGCTGTTGAGCGAGAAGAAGCCGGAGAAGCTCATCATCGTGGATGCCGTGGACTTTCCGAACCGAAAACCCGGAGAGGTCTTTGACATCCCGGTGGAGGCGATCCCGGAGAAGAAGACCGCCGACTTCTCGCTGCACCAGTTCCCCACGGTGAATATGCTTCAGGAACTAAAGGATCACACCCGGGTGGACGTAAAGATTCTGGTGGCCCAGGCCGCGGAAATTCCCGAAGAAGTAAAGCCGGGGCTGTCACCCGCCATGTCCGGGGCCATTGAGGAGGCCTGCCGACGGATTGTCGCGGAGATCCTGGGGACCAGGCATTAGCAAGAAAGGCTAGTAATGAGTCCTGAGCGGACTCTGGGGATGACTACTTAATTCCGGGCAGATAAAAATGGTCTCTTAAGAGAACTACACCCTCCGCCAATCCCCTCAATTTAAGACCTCTGCTCTGAAAAGTCGTCAGTGGTCAGTTGCCGGTGGTCAGAAAAATGTAGGGTGGGCACAGCCCACCACCACCCTTGCCCAAGCACAGCTTGGGCACGAGACTGAAAAATAAGCTGGAAGAATATCGGTGGCGGGCACTTAAGGCCAGCCCCACCTGAAAAATCAAGGCGGTGGGGTGGCTGTCTCTGGCCGCCACCCAGAGCAATTACCCAAAAATAGTTTTCCCAATCTCCTCAACTTATTCCCATCTGAGTTCGATGGCTGCTACGCCTCTTTCTCCCTGGACGGGGGAGACCGCCCCGCACTGAGGGCATTCGGCCAAAGGGGTTACTTCGTGGGGGTCCACCTCGCCCTCTGGCAAGGGGCCCTGATGGCCACATTGGGAGCAGGCCAGAGTTACCGGCAAAATGGTCAGGTCCAGCCGGGAGTTCTCTAAGATGGTGCCCTTGGTGAGAATTTCGTAAGCCTGGCGGGTGGCGGCCTCGGAATGAACCGCCAGAGCCCCCACCTTCAGGGCCACCTCCAGGACTTCCCCCTGGGGGCCAACCCCCGGCTTGGTCAGCTCCGCTAAAATGGCGGCGATCACTTTCTGCATCAAATCATATTCATGCAACGGGCCGCCACCTCCAGTCTAAAGCAATGGCAGTTCCTAACAACTTTTTACGAAAATGTAGGGCAGGCGCCCTCGCCTGCCCATGGACAGCCGGGGACGGCTGTCCCACATTTTCATATTTAAACCTGATTCCCAAGCCGAGCTTGGGAACCAGGACAAAAATCCTCCCTTTTTCCGCCACCTCCAGGGTAGCGGCAGAATATCACTTTCAGCCCGGAGAATCTAATCTTTTCCCTGATATGGCGGTCCTTAGACTGCGGCCAGGCTATTACAGCCCCCTTAAGGCAATATTTACCAAGACTCCTGGCCCAGCCTGGCATTCAGGCGCTCAAGTTCCTCCCATAACCTGCGCAACGCCGGGTGCAGCTGCCATTCTTGGGGCCGGGTGGCGTATTTTTCTCCCTCATTGACAAACTGGTACATATAAACTTCACAGGCGCGGTACTCCTGCTGGCCGCCGGCCCAACGGGTAAAGTTGCCTGGAAAGATGCCGGCGACCTTCCAGCCATGCCCCCTTTTCAAAGTCTCCGCCTGGGTAATGGTATGCCAGGTTTCCAGAAAGGTGGTGAGGTATTCCGCCCCGGAGGCTCTCACCATCCGGTGCATGATCTTCCCCAATAACCCCATCAGCCCCTGCCGCCGGTAATCCGGATGAGTGCCGGCAAAGGTATATTCAATCTGGAGGTTTTTATCGAATTTGGTCATCAAAGAAGCGGCCGTCAGCCGGGCGCTGGCCACCTCTTCAACTACCAGCATACAACAGGGCTTCCGTCGGGCATCGGTCTCCCAGGTCTCCACCAGGGCAATTTGCGACTCATATTCCTCTGGATACAGGAGGAAATCATGGGCGGAGCCATAGATCTCGGGATAAGCGGCGCCCCAGAGCTCGGCCGCCGGCTGGATGTCGGCCCGGGCCAGGGGCCGCCCCACAAAGCGCCCGTTACGGTGGGTTTCCGGCTCCGATTTAATCCAGAGCACCTGTTTGTCCCGGATGGGCCGCGTCAGGCAGCTTTGCCCCATGGGGCGGTAGGGCCGGTAAGGAGTCATATCCAGGATACGCATACTTCCCTCCCAAATGAGAAGGTTGGTATTTAGTCTTAAATAATATTCAAAGTTCTCCAAGAAGTATTTTGGCCTGAGCAGCTAGGACTGGGGAAAAGGGCGTTAATCCCCAGAATATTATATGGACCCCCAGCTTTCTGAGAGAGGAACAGATTTTTCTGATCATATCGGCTAATTTTTTGAGTTTCCCTTTAAGATCTGGCCATATTTTAGATATTTAAAAGATTTTTAAAAAATAAAATAAATTTGTTGGGTCGAAAATGAAACAAGTCCATATGGACTTCTAAAGGCTTCAAGCCCTTGGCAACTCCTTGACATACCTGGATATATTGCATTTTGCCGACTTCCTTTAGATGATATTAAACCGGAAGACGCTTATTAAGGAGAATTTCCTTTGACAAAGGCAAGTTAGTATGCTAGGCATGTATTTAATTCGACCCCCATAATGGCTTAAAGGCTTATTAGGTCGTAGCCTTACACTTCCAGGGAGTGCCATCATGTCACCCCGGTTTTTTGATTCCTGGAATCTAAAGAGAAGGGATGATTGGGCCCGCCAAGACGAGAATTTCCCTCCCTCAATTTTTAACAGCGTCACCGATCCCTTGGCCCTGTACGATCGCAATTTTCAGGTTCTCAGAATAAACCAGGCCTTTATGACCATGCATCAGCTCTCGGCGGAACCTGTGATCGGTAGAAAGTGTTACGAGGTATTTCACGGCCGGAGCGCAATTTGCGAGAAGTGCCATGTCCAGGAGGTCTTTGCCACCGGTGAGCCCCGGAGTCGGGAAATGCTCCTTTCCCTTCCCTATGGAGAACAGCGCTTTTTCGAAGTTCATGCCTATCCTATCAAAGATTCCCGAGGCACTACCATCCAGGTTATTGAGCATGGCCGGGATATCACCTGGCGTAAGAACCTGAAACGGCAGCTCAAAGCCTCGGAAGAGAAATACCGGACTATCGTGGAAATGGCCCGGGAGGGCATTTTCACGGTGGACGCCGAGGCCAGATTTACTTTTGCCAATGAATCTATGGCCAGAATGCTGGGATATAGACCTGAGGAAATCATCGGTCGGTCAGCCTTCGATTTTATGGAGGAAGAGGCCAAAAATATTGCCAAAGCCCAATTTGAGCAGCGCCGTCAGGGCGTGGCGGACACCTACGAGCTTAACTTAAAGAGAAAGGATGGCGCCGGCCTGGTGAATTTGGTTTCCGCCGCGCCGTTGATGGTCAACGGCGCCTTTTTAGGCTCCATAGGGGTGTTCACCGATATTACCCAGCTCAAACAGGTGGAAGCGGAACTCCGCACCGCCAAAGAATTTGAGGAAAAGATCATCAACAGTATCACCGATAACCTTATTATCATTGATCCCCGGACCCACCGCATCGTCCAGGCCAACGACTCTTTTCTGGCCCGGGTGGGCCTTGAATCTCAGGCCGTGGTGGCCAGGCCATGTTATGAAGTAATGCTGGGCAGGACCAGACCATGTGCTGAGGATGGCATTTCTTGTCCGGTGCAGGAGACCGCCCGTTTGAAGCGGGAGGCCTCAAGTCATAAAGCCTATCCCGATATCCAAGGCCAGGAGCGCATTTTCCAAATTAACACTTTCCCCTTTTTCAATGCCCAGGGAGAAGTGGAGTTGGTGGTTCGTCTCGAGCGGGATGCCACTGACAAGCGCCGGATGGAGGAGGCCTTGGCCTTTCGCACCCGGGAATTGGAGAAGACCCAACTGCAACTGGAAAAGCTCTTTGAAATTTCCCGGGAAGGGAGCGCCAAAAATTCTATTCCGGAACTGATTCATTTCCTGCACGGGGTGACCTTGGAGATCTTTCCTGAGTCCGATCCCATGTTTTTCCTTCTGGATGCCGGCAAACAGCAATTTTTGCCGCTGGCGGAATGTCCCCCCTATGTCACGGAGCCTACGCAGCGCTTGCTTGGGAGACTGGAGCAACCGGGGCTGGTGGCGGATTTTGTCCAGTATCTGGGAAAAAACAAAGATCCACAGATTATCACTTTTGCCGAACCCAATAGCCAGGTTCCCTTTATGAAATTAATCTCCCAGACCTATCCCAGTTGGTTCGGGCTGCCCATCTTGGCCCAACAGCATGGCGTCGGCTACTTCCTCCTGGGCTCCCATACCTTTCGGGAGTATTCCCGGGAGGACCTCCACTTCATCCACGCCTTATTTGCTCAGGTTGGCGGTTACCTGGGTCACTTGGTGCAAGATGAACTAGAAATCAACCATCGCACCCAAGAGCTCAGCCGGCCGACTTCTTATGGAGAGATCATCGGGCAGAGTAAGGAAATGCAGGAGGTTTACGATCTCATTGACCTGGTCTCCGGAACTGATGCCACGGTGTTGATCACCGGAGACAACGGCACGGGTAAAGAATTGGTCGCCCAGAGCATCCACCGGCAGAGCAAGCGTAACCGCGGGCCCTTTGTGGTGGCCAATTGCTCGGCCTATTCACCCACCCTTCTGGAAAGCGAGCTTTTTGGTCATGAAAAAGGGGCCTTCACCGGGGCCATCCGGAGGAAAAAGGGCCGGTTCGAACTGGCTCAGAGGGGAACCCTGTTTCTCGATGAAATCGGCGATATTCCTCCCGCCACCCAGGTCCTGTTGCTGAGATTCTTGCAAGACCATTGTTTTGAGAGAGTGGGGGGAGAGGTCACCATAGAGGCCGATGTGAGAGTGCTGGTAGCCACCAACAAGGATCTTTATCGAGAGATAAGAGCCGGGCGGTTTAGGGATGATCTCTACTACCGGCTGAATGTCATCAGCATCCACCTCCCTTCTCTTAAGCAGCGTAAGGAAGACATTCCCTTACTCTGCCAGCATTTTCTAAATAAATATAACCTTAAGGAAGGGAAAAAAATCACCAGGTTCTCTTCCAATGCCCTGCAGTCACTACTGGACTTTGACTGGCCGGGGAATGTCCGCCAGTTGGAAAATGCCATCAGCCATGCGGTTATTCTTGCCAAGGGGGAAGTCATCAGAAGGAAACATTTACCGCGCTTCCTCAAGGAGGGTTCAGAAGGGACTATCTCCTCCTCCCTGACCGAAAATGAACGCCGCCTGGTCTTCAGGATCCTGCAGGAAGTCAGCTGGAACAAGCATGAGGCAGCCCGGCGTCTTCGCATAAGCCGCAGCACTCTTTATGGTAAAATACGGCGTTTCGGCCTGAAAGAGGGGATAACCCTGGATTGAAATGAGGATTTAGGGTCTAGTCCTGTACACTAGGATTTCTCGTAGATTTGCGCCCATTGTGAGCTTTTTAATAACAGTTGTATTAATTTTATACACTTTTATGAATTTCTTAAAAAGTTTCAAACTTAAATTTACTGAAGGAAAGCCGCCACGGGCCTTATGAGGTCCGTGGTTTTTTATTCTTGGCAGGGATTTTGTATCTATCAACAAATTACCAGAGGTGGGGCTTCTGGTATTCAGGCCCCTAAAGGGGCAGATTTTTCCATTGCAGTTTTTCTTTAAAAAATCTTGGTCCAGAAAGGAGGTGAGAAGGCAGCGGATGGCCGCTTTCCCCCCTGAAAAGGTCCGCTCCTGACCGGGACGGCGAGGGGGTATTTGCGCGCCTTCGATTTTGAAGTTAATGCCTTTAAGGAGGTTTTCGCTAAGTTTAAGTTTAGGAGGATCTTGGTGAGCAAGTCGTGGTTCAAATCGTGGTTCAAGTCTTCTAAGGAAGATGCTCCTATGACGACGCCAGATATGGGAGGTAAAAAAATGGCGAAAGTAAAACGCGACATCGAAATCAACAGCCGGGCCGACACCATGCCGCTGATGGGGCCGGACGTCCGGCCCTGGCCGGTCACCCCGGCGCCAACCCCCGAATGGGTGATGCAGAACATCTATGCCAAGCGCAAGGCGGAGGATTTCGGCAAATTTCTGGAAGATAACCTGAGACTAGACTATGTCTTCGATAAACCGGAAGCCCTGCAAGGCTTCAAGGTGATCGACAACAGCATCTGGCGGCTCAGCAGCATGTTTGCCGCCAGCCTGCTTTCCGAGCAGGGCGCCGAACTGGTCAAGATCGAGCCCCCCACCGGCGACCCCCTGCGTCAGCTCACCCCCTTCGGCCGGGAAGAGTACATGCTGGCGGACAATGTCACGGGCACGCCCTGCGGCATGGACTTCCTCCACGAGCTCAGAAATGCCAAGGCCGTCACCCTGAACCTGGAGACCGAAGAAGGCCGGGAAATCTACAAGAAGATGGCCACGGTGGTGGATATCATCATCGAGGGCTGGCCGCCGGGTTATATGGACTCCTTAGGGATCGGCTACCGGCAACTGTCCAAGCTCAACCCCCGGCTGATCTACTGCTGGGTGGGGGAGCGGGGCCAATGGGGTCCCATGAAGGATGAACTCTCCAAACATGGCCAGTGGATGCTGGACCCCTTCTCCGCCGCGGCCAATGCCTGGATTCACAACACCGGCTTCCCCCCGGACCAGTGCCCCCGGGGCGGCAAGGGCGGCGACCCCATGCGTTCCGGCGCCTGGCTGCCGTCTTACGTGTGCGGCGAGCAGGCCGCGGTGAACATCCTGGCAGCCCTCTACTGGCGGAATGCATTCAGCGGCGAAGGCCAGTTCATCGAGTGCACCGCCGCCGAAACCCTGATGGACATCCTGGACTTTGACATCGGCTGGTACGGCTTCAACGCCTCCATCAAGGCCAGAACCGGTGCCTGGGACCCGAACCTGAACCAGTACGAGTGGAACCCCTGCAAGGACGGCTACATGATGATCGGCGGCCAGTCCGACCGCCTCTGGTACCGCATCGGCATGTGCATCGAGCGGGACCTGCCGGAGTTCGGGCGGCTGATCCACGAAGACCCGCTGCTCAAAGAGATGGGAGCCCGTAACTCGCTCCAGGGCCTCATCAAGACCTATTCCGTGACCACCAAGTGGCTGCGGGACATCAACCGCATCGAGGCCGAAACCAAACTGATGGAATACGAGATCGCCGCCGGCCCCATCCTGTACATCGATGAAGTGGCGGAATTCCCCCACTTCAAGTATCGCCCCTGGGTCAATACCATCGAGACCCAGTTTTACGGCACGGTGATGTATGCCGAATCCTGCGCCGCCTTTCAGCATCGCACTCCGGCGCGGGTCAAGGATATCGGCCGGCCCCTGGGCCATGACAACGGCGAAGTCTATAAGAAATTCCTGGGCATCGGCCCCTTGAAACTTCGGGAACTCAAGGCGAAGGGGGTAATATAATGGACGAAAAAGAATTCAACAAAATGAAGGTTTGCGACTTCGATGAGCTTCCCGGCCCCAAGAGCAAGGAAGAGCTCGAAGAGATGAAAATGCCCTTCGAGGAGTACTGCCGGAAGGCCTTTGATCCAGGCAACGAAATGACCAAACCCATGTCCCTCGCGGGCATCAGGTGGCTGAGCACCACCATGTACATCTTCACCCCCCACTCCGCGGCCAACCTGGCGGAGCTGGGAGCGGAGGTCATCAAGGTGGAGATGCCCCGCATGGGCGACCCCATGCGCCACACCTCGCCCTTCAACGAGGCTTACCTCTATCCCCTGCACGACACCCGGCCCATGACCGGCACCGGGTTTGGCTTTTTGAACGCCAACATCAACGAATACTACATCACCCTGGACTACCATGTGCCCGAGTCCAAACGGGTGTTCTACGACCTGGTGAAGATGTCCGACGGCCTGACGGAATGCTACCGCCACGGCACCTTCGACCGCTGGAAACAGGGTTACCGCCAGGTAGCGGAGATGAACCCCCGGTTCATCTATGTCTGGGGCGGCGGCTTCGGGTACGGGCCCAAGATCTTCGGCGGCTCCTACGACATCTTAGGGCAGGCCCATGCGGGACTGGCCAGCATCACCGGGACCCACGAGGACTTCGGCGGCCATGCCACCAAGTGCACCAACTGGTGTATTGACTGGTACTCCGGCACCCAGATCGCCGTGGCCGCCCTGGCGGCCCTGAACTGGCGGCACAAGACGGGTCTCGGCACCATGATCGAGTTCTCCCAGGTGCAGGCCGCCACCCGCATGTGCGGCTACACCGTGCCCCTGTACGGCCGCTTCGGCATCGTCCGCCAGCGCTGGGGCAACTGGGACACCCAGCTCTGCGTCCACGGCATCATCATGACCGGCAAGGTCGATTTTCCGGATAGGGACAACCCCCAGGAAAAGTTCGAGAGCCGCTATGTCATGCTGAGCGCCTTCCAGGATGCGGACTTCAAAGACCTGTGCGACATCATCCGGAAGCCCGACATGTTCAGCAGTTACAAGAGCCACAAGGAAAGGGTGGGGGCCCCGGCCCAGATGGAGATCTACAAGGCCATCGAAGACTGGGCCAAAGACAAGACCCGCTCGGAAGTGGTGAAGATCTTCAAGGACGCCGGTCTCCTGGCCGCGCCGGTGATGAACGACAAAGAGGTCTATGAGTCCGAGCACTTCCGGCAGCGGGGCACCATCCGCTGGCTGGATGACCCGCTCTTTGGGGATATTCTCACCCATTGCACTTACAGCGCCGGGTCGCTGTCCAAAACCCCCCGGAGGCTCATGTGGCAGTGGCGGCCGGTGGGCGCGGACAATGTCAAGATCTACCATGAGCTCCTCGGCTATCCCATGAGCAAAATTGAAGAGCTCTATAACCGGAACATCCTTTAGGCGGAGGGGTAACGATGACCGACATCATCTGGTGCAAAAAAGACATCGGTGGCGGCAAGGTTTGTGACACCGTCAATTACCTGGACCCCTACTGCTTCTGGAACTGGGAAGGTAAGGTGGGCTGCGCCGAATGCGGCACGGTCTATTACGTCCACATGATCCAGGGGCACAATTACCGGGGGCCGGATGAGAAACCCGGCGAAAAGGCGGATATCCTGCCCCTGTATGCCGATAAGCCCAATGACGGCTACCGGTGCTACATGCCGGGGGTGGAAGGCCGCACCCGGCCCTTCACCTGCCTGCCCCGGGCGGTCTACCTGGGACATGCCGACATGGTCAAGTTCAGCATCCGGGGCCATCCGGTCAGGGGCTGGCGTCCCCAGCCGCCCTCCACGGGCGTCGCGGGATCCTGCGGCTTCTTCTGGGACATCGAGAAGCTCTCTCCTGAAGTCTGGGCCGAATATCAGGAGAAAATCAAAAAAGGCGAAGCTAAGGACTGGTAAAGGGAGGAGCGACTCATGAAGAAAGAAGAAATGATAGAAGCTAAAAAGTTAAACCCGGTCGACTTTCTCGCCAAGGTCCTGGAGGCGGAAAAACACACCGACCACGTCTGCTGGAAGTGCAAGTACCTGAAATGGGTGCTTAAAGGCTCAGGGTTCCCTCCCGCGGACATCATCGGCTGGTGCAAGAAAATCCACTGGCCTCACTACTGGTCCATCTCGGAAATGGATGTGGTCAAAAAGTGTTATGCCTTTGAAAAGCTGGCATAAGGGCAAACCGCACATCCATGAATCCTGAGATCAATAGGGAGCACGGAGCCCAGGAACTCCAGGTCCTGAGGGGGAAAATGCTGGTCTGGAAGGAGAGTTACCTCCAGTCAGTCCCCCCCGAAGGGGGAGAAGACTATCTGTTCCTCTGCCAGGACTTCTCCAGTGAAATCGAGGAATATGTCTATCCCTATGTGCGCCGGATGGTGGAGACGCAGCATATCGAAACGTCCGAGGCCAGCGAGTTCCTGGACTTCTGCTACCAGTGTGTTAATGAGTTGCAAGAGGCGCTTACCCAACGACGGTAAGTCAGACGGCAGTTTTCTGTAATCACCAGAGCACGATAGGAGGGTCATTATGCCCGAAAAATGTCGCGTAGGTGTCTGTGGCTTTGATCCCATGATCGTTCGGGGATATATCAAGACGGGGTACAGAGCCCTGTGGTTCTACCTCCCCGACGAGTTGTTCGCGGATTACGATGTCCAGATTGGGGATAAGGTCAAAGGGACCTTGTTTACGGTTATTAACGGTAAAGAGGAGAAAACCTTTAGCCCCAACGAGCCCTTTGAATGGCTGGCCAGCAAGGAGACGGGGTATGCCGTCCTGCTGCCTGCCGATCTCATGGTCAAGTACGAGCTGACGGCGTTTCACTTCCTGGAGCTGCAAATCGACCAGATCCTCCGGAAAACGGCGGGAGGCCCCATCGGCAGTGATCAGGACGAGTTCGCGGCGGTGGACGTCTACCCTGGCGAAACCAAGCAGCGCAAGTGGTGGCCCGACGGCAAGATGAAACTGAAATTCGTCCTGCCCTACGCTGCTCCATAACCTTGATATTTTACCTCTAATGCCCTCTCCCCTTTAAGGGGGGAGGGCACGCTTGCAATGGGACACCGGAACCTCTGCCGGCTCCGCTCCGTATTCATCTAGACACCAATCGGGAAGGGGAGAGCGGCGAGAAGCCCTTTGTTAACCCACCGTCATCAGGGAGCTTCACAGACCGACATGTTTATCATGGGGCCGGATGAGGGCGCCGAGGCAGTAAGCTGGGAGTCGCTGGCAAGTCTGCTTAACTTGCCGGACCCGCTTTTTGAGAAAACCCTCTTCTTGCAGGGATACGAATTCTCTTCCAATATTTATATAGTCAACAATGGTTATTTGAGCATCATTGATCCCGGCAACGATTACACTGCCTTCATGGACCTTTTTGCTCTCGGGTTCAAGCCCCCGGACATCAAGAAAATTTTCATAACCCATGGGCATATTGACCATGTCGGCGGGACCATCGAGCTGTTCAGAGGTTATCCCGCAGAAACCAAAGATTTGGAAATCATTCTGCATGAAGCTGGTCCGCAGCAATTCAAGGAGATGGCCAGAGGCCTGGGGTGCCGCCTGACCGAGGTCAGGGGAGGTGAGACTATAGAACTCAGCGGCTTTGAATTTGAAGTGATCCATACCCCGGGACATACCCTGGACGGCCTCTGCCTTTATCACGGACCCTCACGCACGCTCTTTAGCGGCGATACGGTGTTACCCGACGCCATGGCCGAGCCGGATCAGGCCGCCGGGGGCAGGTTGGATCATTACTTATATGCGCTAAGGACGCTCCGTAAAAAAGACATTGACAACGTCATGCCGGGCCATGGCGGCCTGGTTCCCAAGATCGGCAGGCTGGTGGTCCAGGACACCTATGAGGGGTTAATCAAGAAACTGGTGGGACTGGAAACCCCTTGGCTGGAAGGAGCAGCGACCCTGGCCAATAAGGGGTTATTGGAAGAAACTCTTTTTTACAGCAACAAGGAGTTGGCCGAGAACCCGGAAAACCTAAGAGCCCTGGAATTTAAGGCCTTCTGCCTAAATGACCTGGGCCGCAGCCATGAGGCCCTGGAAGTTTTCGACAAAATTCTGTCCCAGCAAAGCGATCACTTTCATGCCTTAATGGGTAAGGGCACGGCCTTGATGGGCCTGGGGCAACATGAGGAAAGCCAGAAATATTTTGATAAAGCTTTAACCATCAAACCTGCTGACAAAGAAGCCCTGGTATACAAAGGCATGGCTCTTTATCTGGCCGGCAGGCCCGAAGAGGCCCTGGAAATAGAGCCATTCAGACAAGAATTCACCGGGAGATTAAAACAGGAGCTGTTAAAGAAGTCGCAGCCATCAGGTCTATCTGAAATTCACGGAAAAAATTAGTTTTCCTGCACATAAAACCGTTCTCTGCATTGAAGAAAGGAGGAAGACCCAGGGCTATCTGGAATTTACCCTGGCATTGATCTGGGAAACACGACACTCCGACAGACATTGAGTTATTACTAACCTGGCTTCGGGGACCAAAATCTCAATGGGAAAGATCATCCAGCTCAACCGGGAGAGAGAGGCCATTGAGAAGGCCCTCCATGCCCTCAATATGTTGCCGATAAAGCAAATCGTCGTGTGTGCCGAATTTTCCGACCGGCCGGAGGAAGTAATCTTCTACGGCAACCCCAAGGAGATCTTGAAGTTATTGGCTTTGGCCCAGTTCCAGATAGGATTCCGCTATCCCTTAGCGGATTGGCACCGGGAGGATGATGAGGAACAAGAATGACTTGGGTGGAGGCTTTTTTGGGTTTCTGCCACCACCGTCGGGAGCAATCCCCGGTTGATTTTAGAAGATGACTTGACAGATAGCCGCCCGGAGCTGCGGTTGCCTGGTCGGAGCCCCCACCAAAGTACTGACAGCGCCCAATTATTCCTCCCATTAAACCTTGGGGGGCAGTTGTTACATATTTCTAAGGAGATGCTGTCAGAAGCACGGCAGGCGTGGTCACTGGGGGCCAATCTGCGGATTGGTTTTAAACTCTGGCGTTAGGCGAATCCAGGAGGCCGGGTAGCCAAGCGTCTCCTGGGTTTACCAGGTTTCCTGGTCCATTTGGACTGGGAATCCCTGAATCAAGGCAATTTAAGAAAGGAGGTGAAATCTTAGTTTTAATAATCAGGACGGACTGTTTCAACGCGGCATGATTTTGTTAAAAGCCCTTTTTCCCTTTTTCCTTAAAGGAGGAAGCACATGGCAGACAAAGTGCCAGGAAAGGCTTGGGTAGTTGTATTTTGCGGTACTGCTATTAACCTATGTTTGGGAATTTTATACGCCTGGAGCGTCTGGGCCAAGGCCATGATCGATGAGAAAAAGGCCATAGCCGGCGCGGTCATGGACGGCATCAACGCGGGTTGGCCCTATCTCACCAACGCCCAGGCCGCCACGCCTTTTTCCCTCTGCGTTCTTGTTTTCGCCTTATTCATGATCCCCGGGGGCAAGATTCAAGATAAAATGGGCCCCAAGGTGGGCGCCATCACCGGCGGGCTGTTCCTGGCGGTAGGTTGTATCATCGCGGGGATGTCCAAGAGCTATGCCGGCTTGATCATCGGCTTCGGGATTATGGGCGGTATCGGTATGGGTATCGGCTATGCCGCGCCCACGCCGGCGGCCTTGAAGTGGTTCGGTCCCCACAAACGGGGATTGATCGCCGGCCTGGTGGTAGGAGGTTACGGCGGCGCCGCCCTCTATATTTCGCCGTTGGCTGCTTACCTGCTCACCGGCGGTATTACTTACAGCTTCGTGTTCCTGGGAATCTTCTTTGCCGTGGTGGTCATCCTCGCCGGCAGCCAGTTGGCCTGGCCGCAACCCGGCTATGTGCCGCCGGCCGCGCCGGTTAAGGTGGGAGTCGCGCCGGCCAAGGCCGCGGGCACCCTGGTGGATTGGGCCCCCGGGGACATAGTGAAGACCTGGCAATTCTTTGCGTTAATGATCATGTTCTGCGGCACCACCCAGTCGGGGCTGTTGGTCATTGCCAACGCCGCGGGGTTGCTGGCCACCACGGCCAAGGCCATTCCCTTCTTTGCGGCCAACGCCTGGATCCTGGCCTCTTATGGCGGTCTGGTGAACGCCCTGGGCCGGGTGGGCACCGGCATGTATTCCGATAAGATCGGCCGGGGCAACGCCTATGCCGTGAACTGTCTGGTGTCGGCCTTGTGTCTCTTTTTGATGCCTTCCATCATCGGCGCCAAGAGCGTGTTTTTCCTGTTCGTGGCCGTGGGCATCGCTTTCTGGCAGTACGGCGGCGGTCTGGCCCTGATGCCCGCGTTCACCGCGGACTTCTTCGGCCCCAAGAACTTAGGCATGAACTACGGTCTGGTGTTCATCGGCTGGGGTATGGGCTTCTTCATGGCCCGGCTGGGCGGCACCATCAAGGACGTCACCGGCACCCTGGACTGGGCCTTCTATATTTCCGCTCTGGTGCTGATCATCGCCGTGGTGCTCTCCTGGGTGACCAAGAGACCGGTGCTGGAGCACGAGAGATAACGGTTTTTCTCGGGGATCTTCGGCAAGCGCGCTTTGGAACTTAACAATCTGATGAAAAGGCAGGGGTATAATTCCCCTGCCTTTTATTTTGCAGGCAAACAAAGGCGTGGATAGATACCTTTAGCCGCGCGGTCAAATATCTTATGGGCCCTATTGGCTCAACAAAAGATTGATGGAATGAGCCGGTCTTTTGGTGAAGAAAAACGGACAATGTCACAAATAATCATTAAAAAAAGCCCCTTCCAAGATCTAAGAAGAGACTTTTGGGGTAATTCCCAACCAGGATTATAGAGCAGCCTTGGCAGGCCGGCGCCGGGGCGAGATCTCCTCGAAGTACGGCTGAAAGACATCCTCGTCCACGCGGAGCATCAGGCTGCCGCATTGGGTACACAGGGCCGTGTGGTCATCCAGACCGGCCACGCGTTGGTCACGGCCAGCACAATCCACGCACTGATATTCATAGATTGGCATAACCAGCCCTCCCCTCAGAAATCTATCTGCAATAACTATACCCCGGCGTGAAGCTCATCAATTTTGTGAAAAACTTGGTCAGGTTCTTAGCCTCCATAGCCTTCTTTTCTGGTTATTACCCTTCCCTTTGCTTATGGCTTATCTATGAATCATAAGCTTTCTCAATTTCCCTGATTCATCTTAATCTAGCTTTTCCAGATGGCGAATTATACGGGTATTAAAGGCGTCTAGAAAGGGGAATAGGGTCGATTATCGGACAATATCGTTTAAACTCCAAATATTATTGAAATATGGTTTAAAAAGGTTCTAATGGGTCGAATTTAAGACAGAATGTTTAGTTCCAAAGAAAGACAAAAGGCTTTAATTTGTGCTTTCTTCAATAATGAATTTATTGGCTCATAATTTGCATCTATTTCATTAAGGAAAGAAGCGGACATCTTTCCTCCTTGTACACTTTCACTTGCTAGCCCCACCTCGATTCGAGGTGGGGTTTTAACTTTTTTAAGGCCTCATTAGAGGAGAATGGACATCTGATTAAAACTTACTTTAACTCGCTAGCGGCAGGTCTGATAGAGAGGTTATATTGGGCCTTCTTATCCAGGTTTGCTTAACTTTGGAAATCGACAAAAATGACCCCTAAAAGAAAGCAGGCCCCCTTTTTCCTCCTGGTTGCCAATGACCAGACCAGGAATTATCTATTAGACCTTCTAAAGGGAAATAATTATTTTCCTGAAGTGATGCCAGAACCAAGTGAATTGATTCAAATTTTAAAAAAGCAAGCCTGCGCCATAGTTTTTGCTGACTGCGAAACCATAGCTCTTTACGGCGCGGGAATTTTTGCCAAGGTCAAGGTGGCTTGCCCAAACTGTAAGATTGTTCTTTTTGGCGATAGGGCGCATCTTCGTAATAAATCACACCGAGATCTCATCAAGGAGGCCATGGACATAGGGGTTTATGCTTGTATTTTAGCGCCCTACGAAGAATGGGAAGTATTGAGCATGGCCAGGTATCTCCTCATCAAGGAAAATCAAAGCCGCCTAACCGAGCGGCAGGAAAGTGAGGATTGATAAATAGTCCTTAATAACCCGCCTTCAGGTTTATATACGCCATTTCGAGAACCCTATTTTCCCCCTAAGGTCCCCCATATTCTGCTAAGTTTAACGGCCGGAAAAATTTCCCCGGCGGTATTGGCGCCATACCCTATCCTGCCTGCCCTAGTCCTAAATATCGCTAACTGAGGCCAGAATTGAGCCCCGAACCTGTCCTTGATCTTGACCTACAGAACTTTGCTCAGGGAAAACCTGCGGGGAAGGTAAAATAGCCCAGCAATGTGAAGGCGATAAAATCGGACCGCCAGGGCCGGGCAGCAATCAAGTCCGTTGGGTCAGGTCCTATCAGGGGGTAGGCCCGGGGCCAGAGCTTGACGGAAGGTGGGGCGCACAACTAAAAAACCCCGGCTGCTTTCGCTCACAGGGGCTAGGCCTACCGATAACCAACCCTGGGTGCCGTGAAGGCTTTTTGTTCCCAGGTAGCTACCTGATATGATTGGTGGCGAGGCCCAGAATCGAACTGGGGACACGCGGATTTTCAGTCCGCTGCTCTACCGGCTGAGCTACCTCGCCCCCGTTTTTCTTTATCCCGCACCCCTTATTTTGTCAATACAAAATCTACCTTGCCAAATCCCCGCGATCCAGGGAAAATATCAAAAAGACTGATGAAAAGTTGTTTGGGGGAGGGGGCCAGGGGGCAGAGGCGTTTAGCACTTACAAAAACTCCCCCAAGCCTCTCCCTCAAGCCCTTATGAGAGTTGACGGGCTGGGAAAGGCGGAAGCACTGGCCCGGTCTTCTCCAGCCCCTTAGGCGGGTTGGGAGGGGGGTGTGGGGGGAGGGCCCGGAGCCCATTACAAAAAAGCTACCAGGGCCACCCCCCACCCAAACCAACCAACAAGAAACGTCCCCCGGCGGGTGCACCC
>JAUXZG010000036.1 GCA_030694005.1 Desulfobaccales bacterium
GACTCGGCCACAAAATAGTCGCCCCGGCCCAGCACTGCGTTGCTTCCCAGGCTCTCCCAGATGGATCCTACCACCACCGTGGGGTCCAGGCCCCCGGCCCTTAAGATGGCGGCCACCATGGCCGTGGTGGAGGTCTTGCCGAGCATGCCGGTGACGGCGATCTGAAAATGGCCCTTCATGAGGCGGGCCAGCATCTCCCCCCGGCGCAGCACCGTGAGGCCCTGGGCCCGAGCCGCGGCCAGTTCCGGGTTGTCTTCCTTGACCGCAGTGGAGTGGACCACGATTTGCGCGTCCCCCAGGTGCTCTGGGCGGTGGCCCTGGTAAAACTTGACCCCCAGGGTCTGCAGGCGCCGGGTGATGGCATTGGCAGCCAGGTCCGAGCCGCTCACCCGACAGCCCTGACGCACCAAGAGCTCCGCCAGGCCGCTCATACCGATGCCGCCGACCCCGATGAAGTGGTAGGTTGATTTGGAAGTTAATATTGTTGACACCATTTAATAGCCCGTATTAATTTAAAGCCCATATTAAATGGTGCGCGGTGCGCACCCTACATTACTACATTACTTTTGAAGGCAACCTGAAATTACGTCTATTGTTTTATTAAATGTATTGCTAATATCATCATCGCAGATTTGTTTGTTATTTATAAAAACACAATTATAAAAACCCCTTGTAACCAATAGGCGAGGGAGACTATCAAATGTAAAATAATATAGATTACCCCCTTCCCTATCATTTACTATTTTGAGATTCTTACCATAATCAGAATCTGCGGTCCACATGTTGCCTTTTTTTAATAAAGAAACAATTTCATCGTGCTCTTTTCTGTCAAGGTAAATATAAGATGTTCTTGTTATCTTTGTTGTTTCATATAATAATCCCCCTCCAATTAATGGACCTACCTTTAATGATTCAGTTGTTTCTTTAACAGAAATCCTATTATCTACTGATTTTACCTTAATTTGTTTTATATATAATATTAATTCTTGCAAATCATGGGCAGCTATTGCTTCTTGAAGCCTTAATTCATCTCCTTTTTTTCTGTAAAAATCCTGAACACGCCTCTCATAATAAGACGTGCAACTGTTTAGGAACAAAAGTATTATTAGCGTTGCAGAATATATTAATAATTTTTTAGGGAAAAAGTTCAATTCTTCCTCGCGAATCCGCCCAACCTATAGATATCCAAAACGTTGCCTAAACATCTCTTTAATTAACTCCAGCCATGTGGGGCATCTCAAATGCCCACCATTATCATTGTTCCTGTTTGTTGAGGCAATTATCCCTAATTACCTCCAATACCCCCTCAACATTCTGCAGGACCTCATTGTTCCAGAACCTTAATATCTTAAAACCCTCATGCATGAGCCAATTGTCCCGGTCAATATCTCTATCCTGTCCTACTGCATGCTGTCCGCCATCGATTTCTAGAATCAGGGATTTTTCTAAACATACAAAGTCCACTATGTAGTTACCAATAAACTGCTGTCTCCTGAATTTAAATCCTTCTAACTGTTTTCCTCGCAAATGCCGCCATAGTAAATTCTCGGCGTCTGTTTGCCCTTTTCTAAAAGTTTTGGCTAAGTTAACCAGACCTTTTCCCAAATAATATTCACCCCCACCCCAACCCTCCCCCCTCGAGGGGGAGGGAGTATTTCGGCATTTTTTTTTAACGAGTTAAGGGATTGAAGATTTTTGTTAGAAATTAAACCCCCATAAACTTTTTCTTAATCAATCCTCGAGTGAACATCCCATGAAGTTCAAAGAATTCCTAATACTTGGTTGTTTAAATTGGCGCAAGATAAACCCCCCTCACCCTAACCCTCTCCCCCTTGGGGGGAGAGGGAAAAGAGTGGTGGATTAAATAACGCTTATTTATGAAAATTGGCACTAGTCCTATTCTTCTGTGTTGTTTAAATAGTTTTAGGTTGCCCCCCAAAGCTCTTTAATCCCCTCCCCCTTGAGGGGGGAGGGTTAGGGTGGGGGTGATCTTTTTTCCAGTCTTCCCTTCTAAAAGCTCCCGGCACGCCTGGACAATCTCCTTGGCCGCGTCGGGCCGAGCCAGGCGGCGGCAGGCGGCTTCCATCAGTTGACGGGTATGGGGGTCAGCCAAAAATTGCCTTATCTTAGCAGCCAAAATCTCCCCGGTAAAATTTTTGTTTAAAATCATTTCAGCGGCGCCGGTGTCCATGAGGAAGCGGGCGTTGTGCTCCTGATGGTTGTTGGCCGCGAAAGGGTAGGGCACCAACAGCGCGGCCCGGCCCACCGCGGCCAGTTCCGCCAGGGTGGAGGCCCCGGCCCGGCAGACCACCAGGTGGGCCTGGGCCATCCAGTTAGCCACCTGAGGGGTAAAGGCCGCCACCTGGGCGGCAAACTCCGCGTTTTGGTAGCCTGCCTCCACTTCCTGCCGATCCGCCTCACCGGTGATGTGGAGGAATTGGAGCCGGTCTTTAAGGTCAGTAAGGAGAGGCAGGGCCGCCAAAACCTCCATATTGAGATGGTGCGCGCCCTGGCTGCCCCCGGTGATGAGCACGGTAAAAGGCTCCGGCGGCCGTTCCACCTGCGTCTTAAAAAACTCGTCCCTTATGGGGTTGCCGGTCCAAAGGGAAAGGTTCGGGGGAAAATAGGTCCGGCTGGCGGGAAAAGACAGAAACACCCGGCCGGCCAGGCGGCCCAGCCAGCGATTGGTAGTCCCCGGAATGGCATTTTGCTCATGCAGCGCCAGAGGAATCCCCAACAGATAAGCCGCCACCCCCACCGGCCCGGAGGTGTGCCCGCCCATGCCTAAAACCAAGTGGGGATTGAGAGCTTTGAGACGCCTTTTGGCCTCTAAGACGCTGCCAGGCAACCCCCACAGGGCCCGAACCCGGCCGAAGACTCCTTGCCCCTTTAAGGCCCGGCTCTGAATAACCTCCCAGGGGAAGCCATAGCGCTCTAAAATCTGGGCGCTCACCGCCTTGGGAGTGGTAATAAAAGTCACCTCAGCCCCCAGGGCGGCCTTAAACTCCTGGGCCACGGCAATCCCGGGAAAGAGATGCCCTCCCGTCCCCCCTCCGGCAATGACCAGCCTCAGGCCCATGCGGTAGCCTCATGTTTGATTTGGGGGAGGGGGCTAAGGGCCAGTGGGCCCACTTACAATCCTCCCCCAAGCCCCCACCCCCAATCCCTTAAGATTTTTATGGGGGCTAAAGAAGTCAGGGCCGCAGGCCCTGCCTTCTTTAGCCCCCATAAAGGGGGTTGGGAGGGGAGTTTGAGGAGAGGGTGGGGGAACCGTGTTCCCCCAGCCCTCCCCTCAAACCCTTCTAATCCTTCTTCTCCCCAGCCGGGGTTGGTTTGGGGGGTGGTGGTTTGGCCAGGTGCTTGCTCTGGCTGCTGATGTTCAGCAGGATACCCACGGCCAGCAGATTGGCCATCAAGGATGACCCCCCGTAGCTTAGGAAAGGCAGGGACAGTCCTTTAGTGGGAAAGATGCCGCTCACCACCCCCATGTTGATGGCCGCAGGTAAGCCAATGACCAGGGTAAGGCCCAGGGCCAGGTAAGAGCCGAAGGCATCCGGGGCCCTGAGGCTCACCAGGATCCCCCGAGAGATGAGGATGACAAACAGGGCCAGGACCAGGAGAAATCCCAGGAAGCCCATTTCTTCGCTGAAGATGGACAGGATGAAGTCGGTATGGGCGTCCGGCAGGTAAAAGAGCTTGGCCTTGCTCTGCCCCGGCCCCAGGCCCCAGAGGCCGCCGGAGCCGATGGCCAGCAGCGACTGTTTCAATTGGTAGCCCAGGTCCGCGCCATATTTCCAGGGGTCCAGGAAGGAGAGGATACGGGCAAATTTTTTCGGATCCCGCATGACCAGCAGGCTGGCCAGGGCAATGCCCAGGCCCAGGAACAGCAGGATATGGGTGACCCGGGTCCCCCCCACAAAAAGCATGGTGAAGACGATGGCCGCCAGGGTGACGGCGGTGCCGAAATCGGGCTCTTTGCCGATGAGGGCGATGAACACCCCGGCCACGATCATGTGGGGCAGAAAGCCAATGCCAAAATATTTCATTTTTTCTTGCTTGCGGGCCAGAGAATAGGCCAGGAACAGGACCACGGCCAGTTTGGCGAATTCCGAGGGCTGCAGGGTGAGGGGTCCCAGCTTGAGCCAGCGGGCCGCGCCCCGCACTTTGCCGCCGATGACCGGGAAAAACACCAGCAGCAAGCCGATGAAGGCGATGAGCAAAATGCGGTAAACCCAACGTTTATAGTTGTGGTAGTTAATCCGGCGTCCCAGCAGGAGCGCCCCCACCCCCAACCCGGCATACATTACCTGGCGCTTGATGAAATAATAGGGGTCCTGGTATTGAGCCTGGGCCATGACATTGGAGGCGATGAAGATCATGGTTATGCCCAAGGCCGCCAGAGAAAAGGCGCTGACCTGTAAGATCTGGTCATAATGAGGCGGCGCTGCGGTCTGGGCTTTAGCATCCGGCTGCATGTCTAAGGTCCCTCACCAATCTTTGGAAGGTTTCGCCGCGATGCGCATAATCTTGAAACATGTCAAAGCTGGCGCAGGCCGGAGACAGCAGCACCACCTCCCCGGGCCGGGCCAGGTCCCGGGCTAAAGCCACCGCCTCCTCAAGATCGCCCACCACATAGGCCGGGGCTAGACCCTGCCAAACCCGTAAGAGTTGTGCCCGGGTTTCCCCCAGAAGGATCAGGGCCTTGACGTGCTCCTTGATGAGAGGGGACAGGAGGTTAAAATCGCTGTTCTTGTCCCGGCCGCCGGCAATGAGGATCACCGGTTTGGTGAAGTGGGCCAGGGAGCGGGCCACCGCCCCCACATTGGTACCCTTGGAATCGTCATAGAACTCCACGCCGCCCACCTCAGCCACCCGCTCCAGGCGGTGGGGCAGCCCCTTAAATCGAGCCAGCACCTCCCGGCAGGCCCCGGGGTCGGCCCCGGCGTTAAGCGCCAACAGCAGGGCGGTCATGATGTTCTCCAGGTTATGCCGCCCGGGCAGCAGGATGTGGTTCAGGGGAAAAGATGTTTTTGGGGCGTCGGCCAGCCTGACCATCACTGCGCCGTTCTTCAGCCAGGCCCCTTCGGTTAAGGGCTGGGTGGCGGAGAAGTAATAGAGCCGGCCCGGCCACGGGCCCAGGGCCTTCACCGCCGCGTCATCGGCATTTAAAACCCGCCAATCGCTTTCTGTTTGATTACGGAACAGGCTGGCCTTGGAGGCAATATAGGCCGCAAAGTTAGGATAGCGGTCCAGGTGGTCCGGGGTGATATTGAGCAGGGCCGCGGCCCGGGGGTGGAAATGGGTGGCGGTGTCCAACTGGAAGCTGCTCACCTCCACTACCAGCCAGTCAGCCTGCTCCTGGTCGTCCAGCAGGGAAATCAAAGGCGTGCCGATGTTGCCCCCCACCAAGGGCTTAAGGCCGGAGGCCATGAGCATCTCCCCCACCAGCGTGGTGGTGGTGGTCTTGCCGTTGGTGCCGCTCACGGCTATCAAAGGACGCTTGATGAAATGGGCCGCCAATTCCAGCTCTCCCCATACCGCCATGCCGGCCTGGCGGGCTGCCGCCAGCCAGGGAAGCTCCGGCGGCACCCCGGGGCTCAAAAGGATGAGATCATATTCAGCCCAGTTGGGCTCTTGCGCCCCCAGGTCCTCCGTCACCCCCAGGCCCCGAATCTCCCGGCGGTATGCTGTAAGGTCAGAGGCAGGAGCCATATCCGTGACCGTCACCCGAGCGCCCGCCGCGGCCAGGAAGCGACTCAAGGCCACGCCGGTGCGGGCCAGGCCCACCACCAGAACTTTTTGGTCTTTAAGCTCCATATTACCTCGGTTCCAACCAGGAACCTTCTGCTTCCCTCCCCCTTGATGGGGGAGGGTTAGGGTGGGGGTGGAAAAATCTCGCGATTTACCCAGGTCCAATAAATCCCCCCTCCCCCCGGCCCCCTCCCACCAGGGGAGGGGGAGTTTCCCAAGAGACCCCCCCCAATTTCAGGGCGTTCATCCGTAGGCGCAGGGTTAAGCCGCCACTACAAAGAAACTCTATTTACCTCAGTTTCAGGGCGCTCAGGGACAAAAGCCCCAGAACGATGGAGATAATCCAGAAGCGCACAATGACCTTGGGTTCGGGCCAGCCCTTAAGTTCGAAATGGTGGTGGATGGGCGCCATGCGAAAGATGCGGCGGCCGTTGGACACCTTGAAAAAGCCCACCTGCAGGATGACCGACAGGGCCTCCACCACAAAAAGCCCGCCCACGATGCCCAAAAGGATTTCCTCCTTGGTCACCAGGGCCACGGTGCCCAAAATGCTCCCCAGGGCCAGGGCGCCCACGTCCCCCATAAATACCTGGGCCGGGTAGGAATTGAACCAGAGGAAGCCGATGCCGGCGCCTACCAGGGCCCCCAAAAAGATGGACACCTCCCCCACCCCCCGTACATAAGGGATGCCCAGATAGGCGGCGATCTTTACATTGCCGACCAGGTAACAAAAGATCATGTAAAAAGCTGCGGCGATGGTCACCGGGCCGATGGCCAGGCCGTCCAGACCGTCGGTGAGGTTCACCGCGTTAGCGGTTCCCACGATGACAATGACCGCGAAGGGAATAAAGGCCCAGCCCAGGTCCGGCTGCACGTTCTTGAAAAAAGGCACGGTCAAGGTGGTGTTGAAGTTGGGGTTGACATAGAGCCAGATGGCCGGCACCAGGGCCACCAGGGTCTGGGTGATGAGCTTGGCCCGGCCGCTCAAGCCCTTATTATGCTTCTTGATAACTTTGAGGTAATCGTCAAAGAAGCCGATGAGCGCGAACCCTAAGGCCACCAGGGAAAGCAGCCAGATGTAAGGATTGGCCAGGTCGGTCCACAGCAAGGTGGTGATGAGAATGGCGAAAATGATCATCAGGCCCCCCATGGTGGGAGTGCCCTTTTTGTTAAAGTGGGACTGGGGGCCGTCTTCCCGGATATACTGGCCGATCTGGAGTTGCCTAAGCTTATTTATGAACCAGGAGCCCACCACCAGGCAGATCAACAGGGCCGTAAGCACGGCAAAAATGGTCCGGAAGGTGATGTACCTGAAGACATTGAACCCGCCGAAGACCGTCTTTAAAGGATATAAGAGGTGGTAGAGCACTTAGCGCCTTCTCCCGAAAATGGCCAGTGGCCAGTGGTCAGTTGTGTAGTTGTGTAGGGCGGGCACGGCCCGCCATTATCTCCTGGAAGGTGGGCGGTGCCCACCCTACATTTCTCTGGCGGCACAGGCGTCTCGCCTGTGCAAGTGAACAGGCGGGACGCCTGTTCTACCAAATTTTAGTCCTCCAGGGCGTCGATGATGCCCTCCATGTGCATGGAGCGGGAGCCTTTCACCAGGAGCCAGTCGCCGGGCTGTAAAAACTCTTTCAGGGCCTTAGCGCCCTCGGCCCGGGTGGCCACCGGCAGGATGCGTTTCGCCGCCAGGCCGGCTTCCCTGGCCCCGGCGGCCACTTCCTGCCGAAAATTGCCGTAAATCACTAAGAAATCCAGGCCCGTCCCAGCTGCCTGGCGCCCCAGTTCCCGGTGGGCCGCCGCGGCGCCGTTGCCCAACTCCAGCATGTCCCCCAGGGCCGCGGCGGCCCGGCCTTCATGCCTTAATTCCGCCAGGGTTTTCAAAGCCATGGCCATGGAACCGGGATTGGCATTGTAGCAATCGTTGAGCAGGTGCACCCCGGAAGTTATCGTAAGGACCTGGGAGCGCCGGGCCACAGGCTGGAACGCCGCCAGGGCCGTGGCGGTCTGCGCCGGAGTAAGTCCCAGGCACAGGCCCACCCCGGTGGCGGCCAGGGCGTTGTACAGCATGTGCAACCCCGACGCCGGCAGGTTCAAAGGCCAGCTTTCTACGTGAAAGGTAAGCCGGGCTACCTGCCCGTGTCTTCCCCGGGGTTGGCGGTCGCGCGCTTGTAACTGGGCCTGGGGGCCTAAGCCGAACCCCAAAGAGCGCCCGGGGAAATTTCCCGCCAAGCGGGCCAGCCAGGGATCATCAGCGTTGTAAATGAATTGGGCCTTTGGGTTTAGGGTCTGAACCAGCTCCCCTTTGGCCCGGGCCACCCCGGCCACATCCCCTACGCCTTCGGTGTGGGCCGGATGGACATTGGTGAGCACCCCGATGGTGGGGGCGCAAATCCGGGTCAGCCTTTGGATCTCGCCGAAGCGGTTCATGCCCATTTCCACCACCGCCGCCTCATATGTGGCGTTAAGGTCCAGCAGGGTCAGGGGCAAGCCGATGAGATTATTCAGGTTCAGCCGGTTTTTCAGGACCCTGAAGCTTAAGGCCAGCACCCCGGCGATCATCTCTTTGGTGGTGGTCTTGCCGCAACTGCCGGTGATGGCCACCACCGGGATGGAGAAGCGAGCGCGCCAGGCCTGGGCCAAATCCCCCAGGGCCGTGAGGGTGTCGCGGACTGAGATCACTGTGATTTCCTGGGGGAAGTGAAGGACAGGGGCCGTCGGCCCCTGGCCCCCTCTCCCAAATTCCTTTTCCTCCACCAGCAATCCTCCCGCGCCCCGGCGCAAGGCCCCGGAGATAAATTTATGGCCGTCGTGGTGCTCCCCGGTAAGCGGTATGAAAAGCTGGCCGCTTTGGCAGGTGCGGGAGTCGGTGCTGACGCCGCAAAAAGTGTCCACCGCCCCGGATTGGATCAGGGTTCCCCGGGTGGCGGCGAGAATTTCTTCAGTGGTGAATTGGGCGGCCATCAGCCGTGGTACTCCATAAGGGCTGCCGTGACTTCTTCCCGGTCGTCAAAATGGCGGCGCTCTTCGCCCCAGATCTGGTAGTTTTCATGACCTTTGCCGGCCACCAGCACCGCCTCCCCTGGCCCCGCCAGTTCCACGGCCAGGCGGATGGCCTCCCGGCGGTCCGGAACCACCAGATAACCCCGCTCCCCATGGCGGGCCGAGCTTTCCGTCAATGCGGGGAGACCGCTGGACTTGAGGCCGGGCTCAATCTGGGCGATGATGGCATAAGGGTCTTCCGTCCTAGGATTGTCGCTGGTCACCACCACCAGATGGGAGGACGCCGCGGCCGCGGCGCCCATGAGGGGCCGTTTGCTCCGGTCCCGATCCCCGCCGCAGCCAAACACCGTGATGAGGCGGGAGAAGTTCAGGGTTTTTAAGGCCGCCAAAGCCTGGGTCAGGGCCGCCGGGGTATGGGCGTAATCCACAAAAATGCTGGGGCCAGCCGGGGGGCCAAAACGTTCCAAGCGCCCCGGCACCACTTTTAAAGCGGCAATGCCTTGGGCCACCGCCTCCGGAGACACCCCCAGGCCCAGGGCCGTGGCCGCGGCCGCCAGGATGTTGGCCAGGTTGAAAGGCCCCACCAGGCGCGAGTTGATTTCCAGTTCCCCGGCGGGAGTGGTGAGGCGGACATCAAGGCCGTCCTGGCGGAACCGGGAGAAAAGCGGCCGCACTTGACTTAAGGGATGGCAACCGTAGGTGAGGGTGGGGGTCTCCACGCGCTCCAGAAGCTCCAATCCCCGGGGATCGTCCAGGTTGATCACGGCCAGTCCTTGGGGCGCCGCCCCGTTGACCAAAATTTCCAAGAAAAGTCTGGCCTTGGCGCCAAAATAGTCGTCCAGGTCAAGGTGATAGTCCAGGTGATCCTGGGACAGGTTGGTGAAGACCCCGGCGGCAAAGGTGGCGCCGTCCACCCGTCTTAAATCCAGGGCGTGGGAGGAAACCTCCAGGGCCACATGGCTTACCCCCCGGACGCGCATGTCCCGCAGCAGCCTTTGCAAGTCCAGGGATTCCGGGGTGGTCACCGGGGCCGGCCAGGTGTGCCGGCCCACCCGATAATTCACGGTGCCCACCACCCCCACCCGGTGGCCGGCAGCCGCCAGGATGGCTTCCAAAAGATAAGTGGTGCTGGTCTTGCCGTTGGTGCCGGTGATCCCCACCAGCACCAGTTCCCGGCTGGGATGGTCGTAAAAGGCGGCGCTCAAATGGGCCAGGGCCAGGCGGGCCTGGGGTACCCTGACCACCGTAACCCCGGACAACCGGGGCGGGTCCTGCTCGGTAACGATGACTTTGGCGCCCCGGCTCAAGGCTGCACTAAGGAAGCGGTGACCGTCGGTGCGCAACCCCTTGAGGGCTACAAAGATACCCCCGGGGATCACTTCTTGGGAATGGTAAGCCAAACCGGTGATGGGGAGGGTATCATCTCCCAGAACCTGACAGCCCTCCAAACCGGCCAAAAGCTGTCTCAAGGTCTTGGGGGAGAAAAGATCTCTTTGCACCGGCCCTCTCGCTCGCTTGGGATAGGATTTCATAAATTAGGGTAACGTTATTAAACAGCCCCCCTCACCCCAGCCCTCTCCCCCCGCCGGCGGGGGGAGAGGGTGTTATTAGTTTCTCCCGGTTATCAAGGGTCGCATTATTGGAGGTCCAGCTTTATCCCCTCTCCCCCAATGGGGGAGAGGGTTAGGGGGAAGGAGCCGAGGGGTGACGGCCCTGGCCCCCTTTAAGTGGCCCCTATCCCCCCAATTCCCATAGGGTATTGAGGTACAGGGCTTGGGGGTTCCTCCCTCGGTTCCTTAGATTAAATCCTATAAAAACTTCCGGTTCTTGGCAAGAGCCAGAACCACTCCAGGCTGAAGCCGCCCTCAGGAGGGGGACTGGAATTTCACCAGACAAGTGCCTCCAGGGGAAATGGCGGTGCCGGGCGACGGCTCCTGACCAACGGCCATGCCGCTCCCCTCGAAGCGACAATGTAGTCCGGACCGGTGCAGCAGGTCCAGGACTTGACGGATAGTGAGACCCCGCAGGTCCGGCATCACATGTAAAGGTTCCTTGGAGGTCTTGGGTTTGAGTGGTGGCTGCTTGAATTCCGGGGCCGCCGGGGCGGCCACGGCCGGAGTGGGCATCAGACTGGCCAGCACCGGGACATTATCCTGCTTGAGCTCTTTGGCGGGATAGTACCCCAGGACTCTTAAGGATTGCGCGGCAATCTCTTTAAAAACCGGGGCGGCCACCACCCCGCCATAGATGGCGCCTTTGGGTTCATCGATGAACACGCTGATGGCCAGCACCGGCTTGTTAGCCGGCACCATCCCCATAAATACGGCGGTAAATTTGTGGTGGGAATAAGCCCGGCCTACCAGCTTTTGGGCGGTGCCGGTCTTGCCGGCCACGGTGAAGCCCTCGGGCACGGCCAAAGGGGCGGTGCCGCCGGCCTGGGTTACCGTCTCCATAATGGCCAGCATAGTCTGAGCGGTCTGTTGGGACAGCACCCGCCTTACCGGACGCGGGTGAAATTCCTCCACTTTCTCCCCCTGGGCGCTGACAATCTCTTTTACCAAAAGGGGCTCCATCAGGACCCCGTCGTTGCCCATGGCCGACAGGGCCATGGTCATTTGCAAGGGAGTGACGGACACTCCCTGCCCGAAGGCCAGGGTGGCCCGATCTATGGGAGAACGGCACAGGCGGAGGTTTTTCAAGAGTCCCGCATTCTCTCCAGGGAAGAAGATGTTGGTGGGGCGGCCGAAACCGAAGGACCTCAGATAGTGGTCCAGCTTTTCCGGGCCGGTGCGGTTGGCGAGCTTGGCCGCGCCGATGTTGCTGGATTTCTGCACAATCTGCTGCACCGTCAGGGTGCCGTAAGGGTGCACATCGTGAATCACCTCTTTGGGCCCCAGGCGATAGACCCCGTTTTCGCAGTGGAATTTGTCGCTGGGCTTAACTACCTGGGCGTCCAGGGCAGACGCGGCAATGAAGATCTTGAAGGCAGAACCTGGCTCCAAGGCGTGGGTGAGGTTGCGGTTGCGGCGAGCCTCCTCCGAGTATTGGGCCTGGCGGTTGGGGTCCATGGCCGGCGACTGGGCCATGGCCAGGATCTCGCCGGTTTGCGGCTGCACCACCAGGGCCAGCCCCCCGGCGGCGTGATATTTTTCTATCCCCCGGGCCAGCTCTTTTTCGGCGATATATTGCAGGGTGCGGTCCAGGGTGAGGACCACATTGTGGCCCATGACATCAGGGTCCCAGACCTTTTCCCCGCTGACCACGATGTGACCCCGGGCATCCAGCAATTTCGTGCATTTCTTGGGTTTGCCATAGAGATAGTTATCGTACTGGAACTCTATCCCTTCCAGACCCTCGTCGTCTATATTGCAAAATCCCAATACCGGTCCGGCTAAGGCCTGTTGGGGATAATAGCGCCGGGCTTCCGGGATCAGGTAGATGGCATCGCTATCCCGGCGCGCGTTGCCGCCTTTTCCGGCCGGCGTTTTTTGGTCCTGGGCGGCTTGCCAGGCCAGGAAAGCCTCTTCCCGTTCCGGGGTGAGGTGGCGTTTTACCCAGACAAAGGGACGGGCCCGGGTGAGGATTTCTTTCAACTCCCGGGTTTTAAACCCTAAAATCGGAGCCAGTTCCCGGCTCAGACGGTTGACGTTCTTGATCTGGGAGGGATGCGCCACTACGGAAGAGACCCGGGTGCTGATGGCCAGCTCGTTGCCCCGGCGGTCCAGGATCATGCCCCTGACCGGCAAGATGGGGAAGTATTTCTGGTGTTCCCGGGTAGCTTCTTCTCTCAGGTCTGGGCCCCTAATGGCTTGCAGGTAGAAAAACCTGCCGCAGAGCCATAAACCAATACAGGCCAGGCCCAGTGCCACCAGGAGGATGCGCAGGCGCACCCATTTGCCGATCTCGGGATTCACCGGATTCATCTGAGGTTCACGACCTGGGAAGGTCGGGGGGCCTCCATGCCGTATTCCGCCGCCAGTTTCTCCAGGCGGGAGATGGTCGTAAGGTTGGCGAGCTCAATCTTCAGTTTGCCGTTCATATCCCGGAACTGCTTCTGAGTCTCCTTGGCCTGGGAGATATGGTAGTTCAGGGTGATATTCTGTAAATCCCCCCAGGCCAGAAATAAGGAGGTAAATATGACCGCCGCGGTGGCCAGGACAAAACCTGTCACCACCGGGCGCCCCCAACGCCAGGGGCGGCTCACCTTGCGGTTGCGAGATATGAGCACTTGACCCACGGCATTCAAGCGAAGAGTGATATTGCCGGGCATCCCTCACCTCCTTTGAGTATTAGGCGGTTCTTTCGGCCACGCGCAGTTTGGCGCTGCGGGACCTGGGGTTGCGTTCAACTTCTTCAGGGGTAGGCGTTAAGGGTTTTCGGGAGAGGCGGCGCATCACCCCGGCCCGCTCCCATACCGCCAGGCGCTGCTTTACCCGCCGGTCTTCCAGGGAATGATAGGAGATCACTGCCAGGCGGCCGCCGGGCAGGAGCCAGCCCGGCGCCTGTTCCAGAAAGGCGTCCAACTGCTCCAGTTCCCGGTTCACCGCGATCCTTAAGGCCTGGAAGACCCGGGTGGCGGGATTGATTCTCCCCCTCCGCCCCCCGGGTCCCTGGGCCTGTTGAATGACTGTCACTAACTGCCGGGTGGTCTTAAAATGGGCCTGACGCCGGGCCTGGATGATAAAGCGGGCGAGACGCCGGGCCCGGGGCTCTTCCCCATAATCCCGAAAAATCTTCTCCAAAACTGCCGGAGAGGCGTGGTTTAACAGCTGGGCCGCAGTCACCGCCTCAACCTCCGGATTGAACCGCATGTCTAAAGGCTCATCCCCCTGAAAGGAGAACCCCCGCTGGGAATGCTGCAACTGATAGGAGGACAGGCCCAGGTCCAGAAGAATGCCGGCTACCCCTTTGACGCCTTGCATTTCCAGCAGTTCCCCCAGTTGGGCGTAAGAGCGGTGAAATAATAAAAATCTGGAGGTGTAGTGAGCCAACCGGGTGGCGGTTGCTGTCAGGGCCGCGGGATCTTGATCCAAACCCCATAACTCCCCCCCCGGGGTGCTGCGGTCCAGGATGGCGGCGGCGTGCCCCCCCTCACCCACAGTGCCATCCACATACAGGTAGCCAGGCCGGCAATTGAGGCCCACTAACACCTCCGTTACCATAACCGGTTCATGCACCGGATATTGGTCTTTGCCTAGATCAATAATTCGTGCAGTACCTCTTCCTTGATGCCTTCCTCTAATTTTTTCCGATGGGCCTCAAAGGTCTGGCGGTCCCAGACCTCAAAGCAGCGCACCGCGCCCACCAGGCTCACCTCCCGGGTGAGCTTGGCATATTCCCTTAAATTTTGGGGAACCAGGATGCGCCCCTGGCGGTCCAGGGGGCATTCCTGGACGCCGGAGATCAGAAAACGCTGAAAGGCCCGGTAATCTTTATTGAACAGGGCCTTTTCCCCTAACCTGGCTTCCACCTTCAGCCATTCGGATTGGGGAAAGGCCAGGAGATAATTGTCGAAATTGGTGAGAATGATCTGGCGGTCCTGGCGTTCCTGCAAAATTTCCCGGTAGCGGGGCGGAATACTGACCCGGCCTTTGTTATCCATCAAGTGGAAGTAGCTACCGGTGAACATAAGCCCCCATCAATTCCCACTCTAATCCACTTTTTCCCACCCAAAGCCAAAATACGTCCTTTGTTAGGGAATTGTCAAGAAAAAAAATTAACAAAAAAGAAATTATGGTCAGGGGGAAAACCGCGGCTAGACAGGGGAAAATCAGGGTCAGGGGTCTATAAGTTGTGCAAGCCTCACCCTCAACCCCCAACCCCTTGTGGGGGATGGGCCGGGGTATTTGAGGGAAGACTTAGGAAAAAACCTCTATAAAAAATTCTCCGGAGATCTTTTTGGCGTTACTCCAGGGAAGTAAAGGGGCCGGGTCGGGAGTTTAGGCGCTAGAAAAAGAGAAGGGCAAGGGCAAGAGGGGTTTTAGACCCCCGGCCTTTTCTGCCAACCCCGAGAAGGGGGTAGTAAGGGAAGATTGAGGGGGGAGGCTTTTTACCAAAAAGTTCCCTGGCCCTCTCCGCCATTCAATTTATCAATATCCTGATAGAGGGCAGGTTTATTGAGATCTGTGTCTGTGGTCCAGATAGGATTGTAAAATCAGCACCGCGGCCAGCTTGTCCACCACCTGGCGCCGCCGTCGGCGGCTGACATCCGCCATAAGCAGCACACGTTCGGCTTCTACGGAAGTGAGCCGCTCCTCCCAGGGGATCACTGCCACTCCCAGGGTCTCGCCCAGGGATTGGGCCAGGTCCAGGATCTCCGGCGCCTGCTTTCCCAGGCGGCCGTCCATATGGCGGGGGAGGCCCACCACAATTTCTATTACGTGATATTCTCGGGCAACTTTAAGGAGATTGGCCAGGTCAGCCTGCCGGTCTTGCCGGGTGAGGACTGCCAATCCCTGGGCGGTGATCCCCAGGGGATCGCTCACGGCCAGGCCGATGCGTTTCTCCCCCACATCCAGAGCCAGGATGCGCACTTCTTGACCCACCAGCTCTCCTCTCGCCTTGTCAGTCGTAGTTCTTTCCTTTAATATATAAAAAACGGCCAAATGCACAAGGGTTGGCCCGGAGTTATGACGAAAAAATGGGGGGAGGGGGTAAGGGGCCTCGGCCCTTAGCCCCCTCCCCCACAAATCACTGCTCAAAATTGTAATAGGAAACTCATTATGGTTAAAATCATGGGACACCGGGGGGCCCCGGCTTATGAGCCGGAAAACACCTTGCGCTCCATCCGTCGGGCTCTCAAGATGGGGGTGGCCGCGGTGGAGGTGGATGTGCAACTCACCAGGGACGGCCTTCTGGTGGTAATCCACGACGACACCCTGGACCGCACCACCAACGGCCACGGTGCGGTCAAGGACTTCACCTTTGCCGAACTTAGAGCTCTGGATGCCGGCAAAGGCGAACCCATCCCCTCATTGAAGGAAGTGGTGGACCTAATTAAGGGCCGGGCCCACCTGGTGGTGGAATTGAAACAACCGGAGGCGGCCCCGGCCCTGTTGCAATTCTTCCAGGACCACCTGATCTTCGACGCCGCCCAGGTCATCTCCTTCTGGCATCCGGTGCTTAAGACCCTCAAAGAACAAGAACCCCGGCTGCGCACCGGAGTCCTCATGGTGGGCTGCCCCGCGGACCCGGCCGGCCTAGCCCTTGCGGCCCGGGCAGAAACCCTGGTCCTGAATTATCGTTACGTCAACCGGGAGCTGGTGGACGCCGCCCATCGGCAGGGGATTAGGGTCATCGTCTGGAATATTGACGACCCGGAAATTCTTAAACCCTACCTGGCCATGAACCTTGACGCTATTGGCACCAACCGGCCCCAAGAGATTATCAATTATTTGAACAGGTTGTAATTAGCCTCGGGCTCAAGCAAAGGTCGGTAGGGCGGGCGTCCCCGCCCGCCTCCCTTGAAGCCATCACCATGTAGGGCGGGCATTGCCCGCCATTCAGGTGCGCAGGGCTCATCCCATAGGAAGCACAGGCTGGAAAGCCTGTGCCACCAATTTATCAAAACGGCGAAAAATTATGGATGGCACCACGGAAACCCTGGCTGGCCAATTAGCCGAGGCGGCCCGGGAAGCCGCCGATGTAGTGGCCCTTATCCACCGGGAAGGGGACACGGTTCGGGAGTACACCTACGGCCAACTTTACCGGCGCAGCCTGGCCGTGGCCTGGTGGCTTCTGGCCCAAGGGGTGGAAAAGGGCGACCGGGTGGCCATTCTCCTGGAGAACCGGCCCCAATGGCCCATGAGCTATTTCGGCACGCTCTTGGCGGGTGCGGTGGCCGTCCCCCTGGATCCGGTCTCCCGCTGGGACCATATCCAATACGCCCTGGAGCAGACCCGGGCCAGGATTATCTTCACCTTTTCCACCGCCCCCCTGTCCCAGTTGCAACAGGTTCCGTTCCTGGAAAAGATCGTGGTGGTAGGGATGACCGGGGAATCGGGCGAGAAAATCGTAAATTTCACGGAAGCCCAATCATCAGGAAGTGAGGTAGGTCTCCCCGTGGCGCACCCCGGCGACCTGGCCTCCATCATTTATACCTCGGGCACCACCGGGATTCCCAAAGGGGTTATGCTCAGCCACCGGAATTTTACCAGCAATTGCCGGGGCATTGCTCAACTCAACGCCATCCGGCCTGATGACAATTTTCTTTCCATCCTGCCCTTGCATCACGCCTTTCCCTTTACCGCTACCCTGCTGGTGCCCATCTTTTCCCGGGTGAAAATCACCTATCTGGATACCTTGAAGGCCGAGGCCATCCTGAGGTGCATCAAAGAGCAGCAGATCACCATCCTGGTGCTCACCCCCCAGGTCCTGCAGCACTTCTATCAGGGGATGCAGCGGCGGTTGGAGATGATTCCCTGGCCGCTGCGCCCCCTGCTGCTGGCCTATCTCCATCTTTCCTGGCGAGTGTCCCAATTTCTGGGGGTAAATCCCGCCCGGCCGCTACTCCAGAAATTCCGCCGCGCCCTGGGGGAACAGTTCCGGTTTTTTGTCAGTGGCGGGGCCAAACTGCCCGAGTCCCTGGCGGAAAACCTGGCGCGGTTGGGTTTTACGGTGGTGGAAGGCTACGGCCTCACGGAGACCTCGCCGGTGGTTACCATCAACCCACCTGAGGCGCCCCGCCTGGGGTCCGCCGGGGGGCCCCTTCAGGGGGTGGAAGTCCGGATTCTCCACCCGGACGCGGACGGCGTCGGCGAGGTCCTCATCCGGGGCGACAACGTCATGACCGGGTATTACCAAAATGAGGCCGCCACCCGGGAGGTTCTCAAAGACGGCTGGTTTTACAGCGGCGATCTGGGCTACCTTGACCGGGACGGCTATCTATACCTTAAGGGACGGCTCAAGGAGATCATCGTCCTCAGCTCCGGCAAGAACATCTCCGCCGAGGAAGTGGGCCAGCACTACCTTAAGGCTCCTTCCGTCAAAGAGATTTTCGTGACCACCGACGCCCGCGCCGAGAAGCTGGCCGCGGTGGTGGTGCCGGACCTGGACTTCTTCCGGAAAACCGGGGAAACGGACATTTACGACAAGGTGAAGTGGGACCTGGAATTGTTATCCCAGGGTCTGGAGCCTTACAAGCGGGTGCGGGATTTTATCCTGATCAACGAAGAGCTGCCCAAGACTCGCTTGGGAAAGGTCAGGATTCACGAAGCCCAGCGTATCTATCAGGAGCGGGCCGGCAAACGCTACGAAAAGAGAAAGCCGGCCCTTAAAGAAGGGTTGTCCCCGGTGGGCGAGACCGTGGTGGACGTCTTGGCCCGCCAGCTCGGCGACTCCCGCATCTCCCTGGACGACCATTTGGAGTTGGACCTGGGCCTGGACTCCCTGGGCCTGGTGGAACTGCTGGCCGCCCTGGAGAGTCGGTTCAACCTCAAGATCCGGGACGACGAATTTACCGGGATATTCACGGTCAGAGAGCTCATCGGCTTTATCGAAGCGAAGAATCCTGAACCGGCAGAGGCACCTGAGGAAGAAATGGCGGCTTGGGACAGCATTCTGAGGACCAATCCGCCGCCGGCCCTGCTCCGGCGCCTCGGCATGGATGGAGGGTTCTTGGCCCGTATGGCCACCCAGGGGCTGGCGTCGCTAATGGGCGTTTTGTTTAAATGGCTGTTCGACCTCGAGGTGTACGGCCGGCAGAGGCTCAAAGGCCAGGGATACATCATCTGCTCCAACCATGCCAGCTTCCTGGATGGCTTCATCTTGGCTTATGCGGTCCCCGGCCCGCTGCGCCACCGCCTGTTTTCCCTGGGATACAGCCGGTATTTCGAGGTGCCGGTAGTCCGGAATCTCCTCAAGCTTATTCGGGTTATCCCGGTGGACTCGGCCCGGAATGTGGTGGCGGCCATGCAATTGTCGTCCTTTATCCTCAGGCATGGCCAGGTATTGTCAATTTTTCCCGAAGGCTTCCGCAGCCCCACCGGCGAGGTGGGCCGATTCAAGAAGGGCGTGGCCATCCTGGCCAAGGAACTGGCGGTGAAGTTGGTCCCGGTTTACATCCAGGGTTCCTATGAAGCCTGGCCTCCCGGGGTGACCCTGCCCCGCCCCCGTCCCATCCGGGTGCTCTTCGGCCGGGAGCATTCCTGGGAGGAGCTTAAGGCGCGGGGGCTGGAGGTCGACCCGGACGCTTCGGACTATGACGCCATCAGACTGGGGCTGCGGGAGGAGGTCTTGAGGCTGAAAGAGGCCTTGGAGGGCAAATAGGTTTCGTAGCAGAAAACTTGAGATAGAATTATTATCTGGAGCAGAAAGCGAGTTCCGTCATGCAAGGACTTAATAGAAAATCCCCCTAAATCCCCCTTTTTCAAAGGGGGACTTTCCCAGGGATTCTGATAAGTTCCCCCCTTTGATAAAGGGGGGTAGGGGGGATTTCAATCAAGGTTCTGGTGAGAAAGTAATCTATTTAATTTTCCGATTAATATCTGGGGGAGGGGGCAGGGGTTTGCGACCCCTGGCCCCCTACCCCGCAACACACCTGGCTTTTTGGAGTCTGGTGAGGGGCCTGCCGGCCCCTCACCAGACTCCAAAAACCCGAAGGGATAACCATGAGTAAAACAATTGTGGAGCAGGTGATGGCTGCGCATCTGGTGTCCGGGGAGTTGGTGTCGGGCGCGGAGGTGGCGCTTAAGATTGATCACACCTTGACTCAGGATGCCACGGGCACTCTGGCCTATCTGGAGTTTGAGGCCATGGGGGTACCGCGGGCCGTCCCAGAGGTGGCGGTGAGTTATGTAGATCACAACCTGTTGCAGACTGATTTCCGCAATGCCGACGACCATCGGTTTTTGCGGACTATGGCGGCTCGTTACGGCCTTTATTTTTCGCCGCCGGGCAACGGCATCTCGCATCAGGTGCATCTGGAGCGCTTCAGTGCGCCGGGCAAGACCTTGCTGGGGTCGGACAGTCATACCCCCACGGCGGGCGGGGCCGGGATGTTGGCCTTCGGGGCCGGGGGCCTGGATGTGGCCCTGGCTCTCGCCGGGCAACCATTTTATCTGATCATGCCGGAGATTTTAGGGGTGCGTCTGGCGGGCCGTTTTGCCCCCTGGGTGTCCGCCAAGGATGTCATTTTAGAGGTGCTGCGCCGCCTCACCGTCAAAGGGGGGCGGGGCAAGATCATCGAATATTTCGGCCCGGCCTTGCGTTTTTTAAGTGTGCCGGAGCGAGCCGCCATCGCCAACATGGGGGCGGAATTGGGAGCCACCACCTCCATCTTTCCGGCGGATGCGCAAACCCGCAAGTTTTTGGCCCTCCAGGGCCGGGAGGAGGATTTTCGCCCGCTTAAGGCTCATGGCCGGCCCCAATATGCCCAGGTGCTGGAGCTGGACCTGGCTAGCCTTGAGCCTTTAATTGCCTGTCCCAGTTCCCCGGACAAGGTGGTGCCGGTGAAAAAGGTGTCCGGCACCCCGGTGGACCAGGTGCTCATCGGCTCCTGCGCCAACTCCTCTTTTCGGGACCTGATGGTGGTGGCCCGGACCCTTAAAGGGCGCCGCCTTCATCCCCGGGTGAGCCTGGAGATCAACCCCGGCTCCCTTCAAGTCTTAGAGAACCTGGCCCTGGCCGGGGGCCTGCTTCCGTTGCTTTCGGCCGGGGCCCGGGTGATGCCGCCGGGCTGCTGGGGCTGCATCGGCATGGGCCAGGCGCCGGCCACCGGCAGCGTATCGGTGCGCACCTTTCCCCGGAACTTTCCCGGCCGCAGCGGCACCAAGGATGACCAGGTCTATCTAGCCAGCCCCGAGACCGCGGTGGCCGCAGCCGTTTTTGGAGAAATCACCGACCCCAGGCGCTTAGGCGATTATCCCCGCATCGGCGCGCCCCGCTATTTTCTGGTGAACGGCCGCAGCCTGGTGCCGCCGCCGCCTGCGGGAGAAAAGGTGGAAGTGATCCGGGGCCCCAACATCGTGGCCTTCCCCCAACTCTCACCCCTGCCGGACACCTGGCGTGGGGAGGTGTGGTTGAAAGTGGGGGACCATGTCACCACCGACGACATCCTGCCGGCCGGTAGCCAGATTCTGCCTTTGCGCAGCAACTTGCCGGAAATCAGCAAGTATGCCTTTACCCGGCTGGACCCGGAATTTCCCAGCCGGGTTCAGGGCCGGGGGGAAGGCGCGGTCATCGGCGGCGAAAACTACGGCCAGGGTTCGTCCCGGGAACACGCGGCCCTGGCCCCCCGCTACCTGGGGGTGCGGGTCAAGCTGGTGAAGAGCTTTGCCCGGATACATCTCGCCAACCTGATCAATTTCGGCATCCTGCCCCTGACCTTTGAGAATCCGGGGGACTACGACCTGCTTACCCAGGGACAAAAACTGGAACTGCCCAACATTCGCCAACTCCTGCTGGACGGGGCCGACCGCCTACCCTTTAAGGTGTTTGGTGAAAAACCCTGGATTCAGGGTGTGCGTGTAATCCGGTTCAAAGAAAAGAAGGTGTATGAGAAAGAAATCTGGGTCCGGGTGGACCTCTCCACCCGGCAGCGGCGGATGCTCGCCCTGGGCGGCGCCCTCAACCTGGCGAGAGAAGGGTAGGGGGGAGGAGATAAGGGGTGGAGATAATTTGAGGGGAGGGCCGGGGGACCTGAGGTCCCCCGCCCTCCCCTCAAACTCCCCTCCCAACCCCCGCATAAGGGGCCTGGGGAAGGCGGGGCCTTTGGCCGCCCCGCCTTCCCCAGCTAGATGGAGACCATGAGGATTTGGGAAGGGACAACGCAGACAAGCTAAGTTATATAAAGATTAGTGGCACAGGCGTCTCGCCTGTGCCTCAACCCTCTTAATTTAACCAAGGCTATCTAATAAAAAAAGGCTTTCTGAGGGAAATTAATGAAAAGATGTTTCATTGATAACCGGTGGGTAGAGACAAAAGAGAAGCTCCCCGTCCTCTCCCCCTGGTCCGGGGAGGTAGTGGGGGAGGTGTGCCTGGCCGGGGCGGCGGAGTGGGAGACGGCCATCACCGCGGCCCAGAAGGCCGCGGCGGCGTTTAAAAAATTCTCCAGCCTGGAGCGCCGTCAGATCCTGGAGGCCCTGGCCGCCGGGGTCAAGGCCCGGCAGGAGGAATTGGCCCAGACCATCGTGGCCGAAGGGGGCAAGCCCGTCACCTACGCCCGGGCGGAGATGGCCCGGGGGGTGACCACCTTAAGCCTGGCCGCAGAGGAAGCGGCCCGCCTGGGGGGGGAGGTCCTGCCCCTGGACCTGTCGCCGGCCTTTAAGGGCCGCTGGGGAATTACCCGGCGGTTTCCCTTGGGGCCGGTCTTAGGAATCACCCCGTTCAATTTTCCCTTCAACCTCATGGCCCACAAGGTGGGCCCGGCCCTGGCCGCGGGTAACCCCATCATCATCAAGCCCGCCTCCAAGACGCCCCTCACCGCCCTGCTCCTGGCGGAAATCTACGAGCAGGCCGGACTTCCGCCCGGGGGCCTGCAGGTGTTGCCCAGCCCGGCGGCCCTGGCGGAGCAGGCCGTGGCCGACGACCGCTTAAAGGCCCTGTCCTTCACCGGCAGCGCCGCGGTGGGCTGGTACTTGAAGAACCGGGCCGGCCGCAAAAAGGTCATCCTGGAGCTGGGGGGCAACGCCGCGCTCATCGTGGACGCCGCGGCAGACCTGAAGGCGGCCGCCCACCGGGCCGCCATCGGGGCCTTTGCCCACGCCGGCCAGGTGTGCATTTCGGTGCAGCGCCTCTTGGTGCACCAGGAGGTTTATGAAGCCTTCAAAGAGATTTTCCTGGACACGGTGGCCCGGGAAATTAAGGCCGGGGATCCGGCCCGGGAAGAAACGGTGGTGGGGCCCTTCATCGACGCCGGGGCCGCGGCCCGGGTCAGGCAGTGGGTTCAGGAAGCCCTGGACGGCGGCGCCCGCTTGGCGGCCGGCGGCTTGGGGGAAGGCAACCTCATGCCCGCCACGGTGCTGGAGGAGGTAACCCGGGATATGAAGGTCTGGCACCAGGAAATCTTCGGGCCGGTGGTGGTCCTGACCAAGTGCCGGGACTTCGCCCACGCCCTAAAAATGGCCAACGACTCCATCTACGGCCTCCAGGCCGGGGTGTTTACCCAAAACCTGGCCCACGCCTGGCAAGCCTTCGAAACCCTGGAGGTGGGGGGCGTGATTATCAATGACGCCCCGGTGTTCCGCCTGGACCACATGCCCTACGGCGGCGTCAAAGACTCCGGCCTAGGCCGGGAAGGAGTGCGCTACGCCATGGAAGAACTCACCGAAATCCGTTTGTTGGCTTTGAAGGCGTGAGAATTTGAGGGGAGGGTCGGGGGACTTTTTCGTAAGTGCTCCCCCGCCCTCCCCTCAAACACCCCTCCCATCCCCCTTTAAGGGGACCGGGGGAGGCGGGGCCTTGGGCCCCGCCTCCCCCGGTCTATTTAAACCCCCCTAAGGGGTTGGGGGTGGGGGTTTGGAGGAGGATTGTAAGTGGGCCCGGGGTCCCTGGCCCTCCCCCCACTGGGGAGCCTACGATTCTGGCCAAACCGGAAAGCATCGCCGCGGCCAGTTCCGGCAGGTTTTGCGCCTTAACCGCGTTCTCCGCCAATTCCAAGAGGGAATAGGCTTCACTTGGTAAATGAGGACCGGGCATATCGAGCCTCAAATAACAGCTTTGGATTCGAGGGGGCGTTTTTTTTTACGAAGGGGCGGGCCTTCGTGCCCGCCATCTCACCCAGATACTTCAGGTGATCGCAGGCAGACGCAGAGGCCTGCCGCACCAGCCCATTCTGCCCCACCAGCAGGAAAGCGGTTTTTGGCGGCAACTCAGAGAAAAGTGTTGGTCCGGCCGTCAATATTTAAAGAACTGCGGTCATCCGGTTAACATCCGACGAGCTTTGCGGTCAAAAAAAATAGGGGATCAAAAAAAGGCGCTTTTTGACCCCCCAAAGCGTGGAAAATCCGGTTTGGTTATCTGGCCGGGCGTCTTCGCTCAGCTCGACCCCAGAATTAGAGGAAGAATTCTTCCTTCAGCAGAGGCGGTTTGAACTCCATTACTCTGAAGAGCAGAACCGGCACGGTGGCATGGGAGACCACTTTCTCCGCGGTGCTGCCCAGGACCCAGGCCACCTCGCCCTTACCGTGGGTGGCCATGGCGATTAAGTCTATTTTCTTCTTATCAGCGTAACCGATGATTTCCCGGGCGGGCACGCCCTCCAGACAGACGTGGCTGACATTGACACCCTTGGCCTTCAGGTCTTTGGCCGCCTTGGAGAGGAAGACCTCACAGGCCTTCTTGGCCGCGGCCGGGGCGGCTTTTATTATGGCGGGGGTGGCTTCCCCCGACATCTCGGTGTAGCACACGTGGATCAAAGTAACCTGGGATTTGAAGGTCTTAGCCAGTTCCGTTACCTTGGGGAGGACCTTCGCGGCCAGTTCGGACCCATCCAATGGAACCAAAATCTTTTTAAACATAATCCCCTCCTGGTGTTGGGTAGAAATCGCGCTGGGCCAGGCCCACCGTACCGCCATAAAGGCTTGGTTCTTATGCTTAATTACAAGATAAGATTAAAAAAAACTATGTCAACGGCACTTGGGGAAAATATTCACAAATCTTCTGGTTCCGGCAGAGTGTCACCCGGGTCAGTTAGGGGCTCGCCGCCCTTATACAGGCCGCGCTGCAAGAGGCGATGATAACTGGTGAAGTCTCCCTCGGTGGTATCGCTTTTGAGATGTTGATCCATGATTTTTAGTTTGGCGTCCAGATCATCGAGATAAAAAACCAGCAGGGCCTCCCGGGTTTTGGGGGGTATGGGGGAGCCGAATTCCAGGGTGCCGTGGTGGGACAGGATAATATGTTCCAGTTGCAAAAGCAGAGTGGGCTCCGGGAACTCCAGGGCCCGGGCTTGTTCGCGCAACATCTCCCAGCCCAGGACGATATGGCCCAGGAGCTGGCCCGGTACTGTGAGTTCCGGAGCCTGGGGGCTGGCCAGTTCCTTGACCTTGCCCAGGTCGTGCAGAATGGCCCCGGCCAACACCAGGTCCGGGTTAAGGTCGGGATAAATGGTCAGGGACGCCAGGGCATGGCGGGCCACCGACCAGGTATGCTCCAGCAGGCCGCCCAGGTAAGGGTGATGGTATACCCGGGCTGCGGGGCACACCATGATCTCGGCCTGATATTTGTCCAGCAGGCTTAAGACCAACTGTTTAAGGGGAGGTTTAAGGCGGGATTCGGCCATCTCCCAGAGTTCCCGCCACAGTTGCCCGCGATCGTGGGGGGTGGCGAGATGGAGCAGCTCCGGGTCAAAATCTTTGGGTTCTTTGCCTTGAGCCTGAAGTTGAGAGATGGTGATGATATTTTGGACCGTTATCTGGCGTTCCCCTTTGTATGCGCTTACCTGGCCCCTTACTCCCACATAATCGCCGGCCGCGAACGGGCCGGGACATTTTTCCAGGACATCGCTCCAAAGGCGGGCCTCCAGGGTGCCGCTTTTATCCCCCAGGGTCAGGGCCAGATAGGGTTTACCCGACTTATCGGTGCGGCTCTCCACCCGCCGGAGCAGAAAGTACTGGCGCACCGAGGCCCCTTCCTTGAGGTCAGTAATGAGCTGGTGGGCCAAGGGATCCCCCTCAAGGGTAACTGTTAGCATGATACTCCTTAAGGCCGGCGGGGTCAAGGATTAGGGTTCCTTGACAAGGAGAATGGCCGTAATTAAATTTAATATATTGAAAGAATTACCGATAACAAAACCAACCGGGAGTTGCCGGGAAAAATATCGACTTTTTTTCTTGACAGGAAAAATTTAACGGATAAAATAAATATTTTAATTTTAAAAATGTGGTGGGAGACCACGGGACTTAAAGAACATGGAAAAAGAATATCTTAAAAAGTTTCTCGACCTGGGCGGCGGCAACGAACAACTCGTCTCCTATAATAAATTCCATCTCCTCGTGCCCGAGGACGAACCCGAAGCCCTGAGCTTCAGGAATAACTATGAGGCTCCGGAAGAGGAACTGGAAGTGACCGACCACCTGGAGGCGGTTTCTTTTAACGGCCTGCCGGTGGAGGCGGCGGAAGAGGAAATGGAAGAGGACCTGGAGACCGAAGAGATCCCGGAACACGAGGGGTTGGTAGCCGCTTATTTCCGAGAGATGCTGCGTTATTCCATCCTTTCCCCGGAAGAAGAAAGGAACCTGGGCCGCATCATCAAAGAAGGACAGGAGACCGTCTTAAAGTTGGTTTCCCTGGTGAAGTCCGATCTGGAAGAAATCTGCTACCTCCAGAAAAAGGTGCAGGGATGGTTCCAGACCACGGAAAAGAGCGCGCAAGCCAAGGAGAAGCTCTTCAAGGTGATCCATCAGAAACTGGTCCAGATCCAGAGGACACACCCGGAAGCCGGCGAGATCGAAGAACTGGCCGGGCGCATTAAGGCCATGGAGGCGGAAGTCAACCAGGCCCGGGACCAGATGATCAAGGCCAACTTGCGCCTGGTGGTGAGTATCGCCAAAAAATACCTCCATCGGGGGCTGAATTTCTCCGACCTGATTCAGGAAGGCAACCTGGGACTGATGAAAGCGGTGACCCGTTACGACTACACCACCGGCTACCGCCTGAGCACCTTTGCATCCTGGTGGATCAGGCAGACCATTACCCGGGCCATCTACGACAAGACCCGTACCATCCGCATCCCGGTCCACCTGCAGGAGATCCGCAACCGTTGTTACCGGGCCTTCTATGATCTGTTAAAGGAACTGGGCCGGGAACCGATCCTGAAGGAGATCTCCGAGCGCTCCGGGGTGGCCGAGGACAAGATTCTCATGGTCACCAACCTGGCGGACGAGCTGATTTCTCTGGAAACCCCGGTGGGGGACGAAGGGGATCGGTTGGGAGACTTCATCCGCAATGAGAGGGCGGTGTCTCCTTACGAGGCCATCTTGGACTCCCAGTTGGGGGAGAAGACCGGCACCATTTTGACCACCCTGACCGGCCGGGAAGAAAAGATCATGCAAATGCGGTTTGGGATCGGGGAGGAAGTGGAGCATACCTTAGAAGAAATCGGCAAGACCTTTAAGGTCTCCCGGGAGCGCATCCGGCAGATTGAGAAAAAGGCGCTCAAGCGTCTCAAACACCCCACCCGCAAAGCGGCGCTGGAGGACTTTCTGGAATAACCCCCGGGGCCGAGAACAACCCCACGGCCGCGGCAACTGATTCTGGGGAGGGAGGAAGGATGCCAGGATTGAACCCAGAGAGACTGGCGGAAGTAAAAGAGCGGCTGCTGTCACGGAAACAGCGTCTCTGGCTGGAAGTCAAACAGCAACTCAAAAACAATATCGGCGACGGCTATCAAGAGATGCTATCCACGGCCCGGGATGAAGAGGACCAGGCCTCCGTCAGCCTGCTGGCGGAAACCCATCTCTCCCTGTTGGGCCCCAAACGCCAGGAACTGGAGGCCATTGAAGAGGCCCTGATGCGCCTGGAGAACGGCAGCTACGGCCTCTGCGAGAATTGCGGCCTGGCCATCGAGCCGCGGCGCTTGGAGATCATGCCCGAAACCCCTCTGTGCCGGGGCTGCCAGTCACATCGGGAAAAACTCGCCAAGGCCGCGGCCCGCTAAGCATTTAACCGACTAAAAAATTATCAGGGTGGGAGGAGCAATCCTCCCGCCCTTTTTTATTGCCGTTCGATATAAATATATTAACCAGAAGCGGTTGATATATAGCAGTGATCCTTTACTTTGAAACCTTCTGTAGGGATTTGGAAGTGTTTTTTCGAGTTAACCTAGGATTGGGACTCCTTGCCCCCCTTGATCAGAAGGTTCAGTGCGGCAAAATATTGAATGATTTTTACTTTATATCGAAGCAGGCTGCCCAGGTGTTTTTCATCAGGCGCTTGGCCAGTCTAAAAGGATGGAAGCCAGCAGGCTGGAGGGTGGTGGGGATGACAAAATCTCTGGCATCAAAAGAATCCAGAGGCTCCAGTGGATAAGCCAGATCTCCGGGATTTGCCCCGAGTATATTGCGCCTTACCGCTTCCTGCCAAAGGGGGACGTCGGCCGGACAAAGTCGCAGCAGAGTGTAAATGGCAGTATCCAGGGCCACTGCGGAGGGGGAAGCAGCCAACATCTCCAGAGCGAAAGGCAAGCCGTCCACCGGTCCGGTTACGTGCATGGCCATGACTGCATCCAGCAGGGACACACTTGGGGGTAGGAGGTCTAAAAGATCCATCAACATGGACTCGAACCGGTTACCTCGATCACCCATTACGACGTGAAGCAGGGCCTTCCAGAGACTGGTGACGCAACCGAAGTGGTTTTTCACCGCCCCGCTTATGGCCATCATCCGATGGACTTTGAGTTTGGGGAGGTTGAGGATGACATCGTTCTCCAAAGCCTGGCGGGAAATGGCGACTATCCCACCATGAGAAGACAGCTTGGCCAGCAGCGGCCGGTTCAAGTCGATTAGGTCCACCGGCAAGTCCGCCAGGGCCCGGGTCAAGCCGATCTTCTGAGCGACCCGGCTACCGGTGCCAAAGGAGGGGGAATCACCCACCGTCACCCTAACGCCAAGGTCCAACAGGTATTCACAGGCAGCCCTGACCACCCGGGGATGGGTGCAGGGCAAAAAATCCGGTGGTTTGGGTGCCAGGAGATTAGGTTTCACCAACACCCGAGACCCTCTGGCAGGCTGCCAGCCTATGGCCTCCAACACAGTTCCCACCAGATTAGGTAAGGCCGGAGAATTATAGTCGGAGCAGCGGACCAAAGCAACTGGTATGCCTATTACGGTGTTTTCCCTTACCATCGAATTCCTTCTCTGCGGGTGGAGACTTTCTTCAGCCAGTTCATTTCAGCTTGATAAACCGGTCTATCCAGGAAGGTGGCACCAGAGACAGTAAAAATGCCCCGGCAGCGAGAGGCCCGGGAAAGCAAATGCGCGCCTTGCCTTTCGCCAACTTGTTCTTGATTATCCGGGCAGCCCGTTCGGCGCTGAGCCGGAAGGGCATGGGATAAGGATTGGCATCGGTCATGGGGGATTTGACAAATCCGGGATTGATCACCGACACCAAAATATTTTCACGCAGGAGCCGGGCTCTGAGCCCCTCCCCATAAACCCGGATGGCTGCCTTGGTGGCGCAATAGGAGGGTGCCACCGGAAAACCCCGGCACCCGGCCAGGGAACTCATTAAGGCAATCTGCCCCCTCCCTCTTTGGCGGAATAAGGGAATTGCCGGCTCTACCGTGTTCAACATGCCATCCAGATTGACGGCAAAGACCGCCCGGGTTTCCTCGGGGGTTTCTTCCCGTGAGAAGGTGCCGCGGGAAATACCGGCCAGAGCTATGATCAGGTCTAAAGGTCGGATTTGATGTGACTGGGTGATCCAGGTGGCCATGGCCTTCCGGTTGGTAACATCTACCACGGTGCTCCATGTCTGGGCCTCGAGGCTGCGGCATTGAGATGCCAGGCTTCCTAGGCGCTCGGCCTCAATATCCCCCAAAAATAGGTGCACCCCAGGTGCAGCATAGGCTTTGGCCAACGCCGTTCCGATCCCGCCAGCGGCACCGGTAATGAGTATGGATGACGCATTAAGCAAAGCTTGCTCCAGTGAAATTGCTGATGCAGATCTAACCCGAGATCATGGGGCGGCTTTGGGTGCCTCTATAGAGGCATGGTTTTGGGGACCTCTTCTGCCAAGAGAAAGGCTAAAATGCTCTATTCCTGAAGTCGAATCTTCTCATAGACGTCATTTTAGCACAAATGTTCCTGTTGGCCTAAGGTTGCCTTAGTATTTTAGTTATACGAGTCTCTTAATGACCGGATTCTTCATTGATAGGTGACCTGTGAACTCCTCGCCAACATCGCCCGGTAATGGTGCGCTGGGGGATAATCGGAAACCCCACGAAGGTACTACCTCAGGACATATTACTCAGAGCGAATAATTGTTCCCATCATCCGTGGGATAAACTCTTAAAATTCAAGGAACGGATATGGCGAAACGAGAACAATTAAGTGACCTGAGTAATAATAAGTAACCTTGGCTCCCATCTCCGGTGAACTGATTTTTCTTTGAAAGAGCTGAAAAAGAATAGCTGACCACTTGCCAATATCTATACTTTTCAAATGCGGCTTTTAACCAAGATTTAAAACTCGCCCCGCCTTCTGACGGTGTTTGGGAAGCGCGGGGTTGAACCAGAAGATATTGCGGCCTCGGGCCTCGGCCACGTCGTCAATGAGGCGCCAGCGCCCCTGGCGCAGGTGCGCGGCCCGGTAGCCATAACCAGTAAGCAATTGCTGAATGTCGGCTTTACTGGCGCCGGCGGCGGCCAGATTTTTTTCTTCCATCTCCATGAGCAGTAAGGGGGTATAGGCGGCGATAAGGTTCGGGGCCCCCTGGAGCACCGCCAATTCCGCGCCTTCCACGTCTATCTTGAGAAAACCCGGGGGACGCAAACCTTGCTCCACCAGGAATTTATCCAGGGAGATAGTCATACAGACCTGCCGGCCCGCCGGCTCCTTGCCGGGGTGATAAAGACTGGCGCTGCTGTCGGCAATATCTGCGGAAAGGTAAAGCACCGCCTCACCCTCGGTAGCCGCCACCGCCAGTTGAAAGGTCTTGATATTGGTAAAAGGGTTCAGGGAAATATTATCCAATAATCTCTCGTAGGCCAGGCGCCCCGGCTCAAAAGCTAATATCTGGCCGCTATTGTTTAAGGCAGTGGCCGCTACGAGCGAAAAATACCCGACATTTGCCCCTATATCCCAGAACACCTCGTCCGCATCCAGAAGGCGCTGCACCAAATCCGCTTCATATCTTTCATGGTAATGGCCGTAAAAATATATCTTTTTCTGTTCTTCATCCTTGAGGTCAAGTTTCATCTTAAAACCTTTGTCCAACCTTACCGTGACATAACGCTCTGCCGGGGCCAAGTGCCTGTGAAATAACTTGTAAAAATACGCCTTGCCATCCCTCAAGGGGAATTTGCTGAGATACCACCTGAATATCTCTCTAACCGTAGCTTTAAGCCAATTTTCCGACATATATCAGCTACCCTGGATTATGGTTTTTGGGGGAGGGGGCTAAGGGCTTCCACAGGCGGGGACGCCTGTGCCACTGGCCCTTACCCCCTCCCCCAAACCCCCACCCCCAATCCCTTAAGTTTTTATTAGCCGGTGAAGGCGATGCCGGAGGCATCGCCTTCACCGGCTAACTTAAGCGGGTTGGGAGGGGGGTGTGGGGGGAGGGCAGGGACCTCAGGTCCCTGGCCCTGCCCCCACAATCTCTTTTCCATGCCTCTCTATATGCTGGCGAAACTCCTCCGGCGTCAAGGCCGTAAAGCCCAGGCGGCGGCTCAGTTGCACCACGGCCGGCGGCGTGAGACGGCATTGGGCCAGGGTCTCTTCCTGGGCCAGGACCTCACGGGTGGGGCCGTCCAGGATCAGGCGGCCGTCCCGCAAGATTATCAGGCGCCGGGCGTAAGTGGCCGCGGCCCACATGGTATGGGTCACCATGATAATGGTATGCCCCTGGTCGTTAAGCTCCTTCGCCAGGTCCAGCAGGTCCTGTTGCTCCCTTCGGTCCAGGCCGGTGGTGGGCTCATCCAAAATGATCACCTGGGGGGCCAGGGCCAGGACCGCGGCCACCGCCAGGCGTTGGCGCTGGCCTTTGGTCAGGGAAAAGGGATCGTCTGCGGCATGCTCCCACAGATGCACCCTTCTTAGGGCGGCCTCCACCCGCTGATTGACTTCCTCAGGGTCCAGATCCAGGTTGCGGGGCCCGAAGGCCACCTCCTCCCACACCTGTTCGGCAAAGAGCTGGTAGTCGGGATTCTGAAAGACAAACCCTATCCTGAGGGGCTGGCCGTTAAGGGAAGCCGCCCACACCTCCCCGGCCTGGGGTTTGAGCAGACCCCTAAGCAGTTTCAGCAGGGTGGTTTTGCCGCTGCCGTTGGGGCCTAAAATGGCGGTAAGCTCCCCTTGTCCAAAGCTCAAAGAGAAATTTTTAAAAATAGGCGCGGTCCCGGGATAGGCAAAGGTCACCCGGCGCAAAGCCAGGACCTCCGGTGCCGTTACTAGGGCAGAATTTTTGGCGGGCGTCCCTAAAGAAACTATTTTCTCTGGCGCCGTTAGGACTCGGCCGGTAGCTTCCCCAACCAGGGCAAGGGCCTGGGCTTCTGCTTCCACGAGGGTAAGGGGCAGGTGGCTCTGGCCCAGGTCATAAAAAAGAGCCGGCAATTCGGGAGGCGGTAGTCCAAGGCGTCGGAAAATCTCCACCTGGCGCAACACCTGGGCCTGAGGCCCGTCCGCCAGCACCTTGCCCCTAGCCAAAAGCACGATGCGGGAGCAATGTCGGGCCAGGCGCAGGTCTTCCCCCAGGAGCATCAGGGTGAGGTCTTGCCTTTGGCTGAGACGCTCCAGGGCCGAGAGCAGCTCCTCCACCCGCATGGGGTCCAGATCGCTGGTGGGTTCATCCAGGACCAACAGCCGGGGCTTAAGGGCAAAAACCGCGGCCAGGGCCAGGAGCTGCTTCTGGCCCCCGGAGAGGGTGGCCGGGTCCCGGTCTTCCAGACCATTAAGACCCACCAGAGAAAGGGCTTCTTTAACCCGGCGCTGCATCTGATTTCGGTCTATCTCCATATTCTCCGGCCCGAAAGCCACCTCCTGGTCAACCCGGGTGCAAAAGAGCTGGGCCTCAAAATCCTGGAACAGGATGCCTACCCGTCCCGCCAACTGCCGGGGGCGGCAGTCATGGGTGAGAACGCCGTCCACCTCCACCTTCCCGCGCATTTCACCCTTGATCATCCGAGGGATAAGCCCCTGGAGACATAGCGCCAGGGTGGATTTGCCGGCCTCACTGGGGCCCAATACCGCTACCCGCTCGCCAGCGGCCACCTCCAGATTAAAGCCCTCAAAAACCGGCCTGGCCGCCCGCTTATAACGAAAATATAAATCAGTGACCTTAACTATGACCTTGACTCCAAATGTTGGTGTTTTTGGGGGAGGGGGTCAGGGGTTTTTTTGTAAGTGACCCCTGCCCCCTCCCCCAAGCCCCCTCCCCCAACCCCATAAGTTAAGTTTCTTTGGTCTGGGAAGGCGGGGCCGTCAGGCCCCGCCTTCCCAGACCAACTTAAGCGGGTTGGGAGGGGGGTGTGGGGGGAGGGCAGGGACCTCAGGTCCCTGGCCCTCGCCCCACAAATCCCTTCCTTCACATTAAGAAGCACCCGGCCAGGAGCAGGAGCAGGAAGGGGGTTAGCGTAACCGGCAGGGAGGGCCAGGTTGGGCCGCCGAGCAGGCCGAAGCCCAGGGCCAGGCCCGAAAGAAAGCCGCCCGCAGCCCCCAGCCACACCAGGGCCAGGCCCAGGCGGGGGGCCGGCCCCGGGGGGCGATCCTCAGGGTCCATCAATTCCTGCCAGTATAAGTCCCAACGATTCACCCGGGGCTGCAGCAGGCCCAGGAGGAACGGCCCCAGAATCAGGGCCACCAGGCCGTTATTGATTAGGACCGCCAAGGCAATGACGCTGAAGGGCAAAAGCTGCATGGCCTGCACCCCGAATCCCACCAGCAGGGCGCACCCCATGGCGCCCAGAAGGACCGCCAGGATAAAGCGGGGCAGGTGGCCCTTAAGTCGGCCCAGGGGGCGGTGGCCCCACATCTTGTAAGGCAGGTAGGCGGCCAGGAAGTTGCCCCAGAAGCCGAAGAAGCTGGCCGCCCCGAGGGTGCCGAAAAAGTCGCCGATGAGATTGCCGAAGGCCGCGCCCCAGGCCCCGGCCGGCCCGAACAGGAGGCCGAAGACCACCGGGATGACATTAGCCGGCCTCAGCTCTGTTACCCCGGGGATCAGGGGAATGCCTTTGAAAGGGATAAGGATGGCGGCGAAGGTGCCGGCGGTGAGCACCGTGAGGACCACCATGGGGGAATATTGCCACATGCGCCAGACTTCCCGCATCAACCGCCTCCAGGATTTGCGCCTTTATTCTATCAGAAGTTTTCTATTTTCAGTTTTCAGTTTTCAGGGGTGGGCAAGAAATTACGGGAAATCAGGTGGAGAACCGCAAATCTTCCCCTCTGCCGAAAACCGAAAGGTGGAAAGCAAATGTGGCCTTAACCCATTCAACCTGACAATCTCAGGAACTAGCTTGCGGCCCCGCCATTTTTTATCTAAACTTTAAAATTCATTGTTACCGGCAGGAATGGAGATCATGACCGCGGCAAGGGAAATCCCGGGGCAGGCCCAGAGTTGGCCGCCAGGAGACTGGTTCGTTGATGCCTGGAATCAGGCGGACCTGACGGCCTTTCTCAAGGATAAGGTCCTGGTCTTCGGTAAGACCCAATTCCAGGAGTATGAGATTTTCGAAAATCGGCTCTTCGGAAGGGTGTTGCTCCTGGACGGGCGCTTGCAGTCCGCCCAGAAGGACGAATTCATCTATCATGAGGCCCTGGTGCACCCGGCCCTGCTGGCCCATCCGGACCCCCGCCGGGTGCTGGTATTGGGCGGCGGGGAAGGGGCCACCCTCAGGGAGGTGCTGCGCCACCCGTCCGTGGCCCGGGCGGTGATGGTGGACCTGGATGAGGAGTTAGTGAGCATCTGTAAAAAGTGGTTGCCCACCTTCCATGAGGGCGCTTTTGATGACCCCCGGGCCGAACTGGTGTTTGCCGAGGGCCGGGGCTGGCTGGCGGCCCAGCCTGACGGTTCTTTTGAGGTCATCATCCTGGACCTGCCCGAACCCCTGGAGGAGGGACCGGCGCTTCTGCTCTTTACCCGGGAAATGTATGAGTCGGTCAAAAGCAAATTGGCCCCGGGAGGTCTGGTAGCTTTGCAATCCGGCTCTGCGGGCCCCCTGGGAAGGCTCATGCCGGACCTGGATCGCACCCTTAGGGAGGTCTTCCCGCGGGTGATGGCCTACACCGCCTTTGTCCCCAGTTTTATGGACCTTTACGGGTCCCATGTGGCCGGGGGGGAGGATTTGGTCTGGCCCCTGACGCCCCTGATGTCGGCCCGCATCCAGAGCCGGAAATTGGATTCCCTGCGCTGGCTGGGGGCGGAGTTGGCCGCGGCTCTGCCCAGGCTTCCTATATATATAAAGGAAAGGCTTAGCCGGGAGGGCCGGGTGCTTACCGATGCCGCGCCCTTCGGGCCCCGGCCGGGGGAGCGCCTGTTCTTTTAGTCAGCCTGAGAATCAAGGATGCTGAAAGGCCGCGGGAAAGCCGGAAGAAATGCCCATTTAGAGCATTACCGGGGAAAATTAGTCTTAAGGAATTAAAGGAGCTTAACTATTATGTCAAACCGCAGAGTGGGGATCTATGTAGATTCCATGAACATCATGCGCAGCGGCGGCTACGGTATGCGTTACGAGGTTATCCGCCGCTTTGCGGCCCACGACGGCGACCAGGTGATGCGCCTCAACGCCTATGTGGCCATTGACGAAGAACGCGCCATTTCTGATCCCAATTACAAAAATACCCTGAACTTCATTCTGACCCTGAGGGATTTGGGATTCAAGGTGGTGGAAAAGGCCATCCGGTGGTACACCGACGATTCCGGCCGGACTTACGGCAAGGCCAATCTGGACATGGAAATGGCCCTGGACATCATCTCCCAATCAGAGCGCCTGGATCTGATCTACCTGTTCACCGGTGACGGGGATTTTTGCAGCGTGGTGACCATGGTGCAAAACAAGGGCTGCCGGGTGGAGCTTTTGGCTTTTGCCAACGTCTCCTCCCGCCTGCGCCGGGAAGTGGACCTGTTTATTCCCGGCCACCTGGTACCCGGACTTTTGCCCACCGGGCCGCCATTTGCCGGGGCGCCCCCCTGGGGCGAGCCGGGCAGCCGGGTGCGGGGGGTCTGCACCAAATATTTCCTGGACCGGTCCTACGGGTTTTTCCGCTTCATGCACGGCTTCGGCAAGGCCTGGATCACCGATACCCGCTTGGAAGAATCCCCGTACACCTCGGTGTTCTTCATGGAAAAAGACCTGCCCTCAGGAGTAAACCCGGAATACCTCCCCAGCCGGGACTATATCTTTGAATTTACCCTGAACGAAGGCGAAAAAGGCTTCGTCGCCGGGGATATTGACCTAATATATAAGTATTGAGATTGTGGGGGGAGATTGTAAGAGGGCCTGAGGCCCTCT
>JAUXZG010000038.1 GCA_030694005.1 Desulfobaccales bacterium
CCGCCGCCGATGACCACGGCCCGCTGGATGATGTTAAGAGGCTTTTCCGACAGCGGTTTGAGCAGGGTGGCCCGGGCCACGGCCATCCGGAGCAGGTCCTTAGCTTTTTCCGTGGCCTTTTCGGGCTCCTTCATGTGCACCCAGGAGTCCTGATTACGGATGTTGGCCATCTCAAACAGGTACTTGTTCAGGCCGGCGTCGATCATGGTCTCCCGGAACAGGGCCTCGTGGGTGATGGGGGTGCAGGCGGCCACCACCATGCGGTTAAGCCCGTGTTCCTCGATGACCTTGGCGATGGTCACCTGGGTGTCCTGGGAACAGGTGAAGAGGTTGTCCTCCACATACACCACATGGGGCAGGGTGCGGGCGTATTCCCTCAGCTCCGGCACATTGACGATGCCGGCGATGTTGATGCCGCAGTTGCAAACAAACACCCCTACCCGGGGCTCGTCCTCCGGGCTGATCTTTTTCTCCTCCGGCGCCACTCTGGTCCTGGTCTGGGTCCAGCGGGCCTCGCTCAAGGAGGCGCTGCAGGCCGCCGCGGCCGCGGACGCTTCCATGACCGATTCCGGGATGTCTTTGGGCCCCTGCATGGTCCCACACACATACACCCCTTGCCGGGAGGCGTCCACGGGGCTGAAGGGGTCGGTTTTCACGAAGTGGTGGCCGGTGGCCTCCACTCCCAGGCGCTGGGTGAGCTCCTTGGTCCCCTGGCCCACCTCGATGCCCACCGACAGGACCACCAGGTCAAAGACTTCGTCTTTGATTTCCCCGTTTTCGGTGACATAACGGAGGCTCACGTTGTCGTCTGCAGCCGGGTCCAGGGTGTGGATGCGGGAGCGGATAAACCGCACCCCTTGTTCCTGGGCCCGGTTGTAGTACTGTTCGAACTGCTTGCCGAAGGTGCGCATGTCCATGAAAAAGATGGCCGTGTCCAGCTCGTAGGGCGCGTGCTCCTTGGCGATGACCGCCTCTTTGATGGCATACATGCAGCACACGGACGAACAGTAGGAGTTGAACTTCACGTCCCGGGAGCCCACGCACTGGAGCCAGGCGATTTTCTTGGGCTCTTTGTGGTCCGAAGGCCTCACCAGGTGGCCGAGGTAAGGCCCGGAGGCCGAAAGGATGCGCTCAAACTCCAGGCTGGTCACCACATTGGGAAATTTGGCGTAATGGTAAGACTCATACTTGCAAGGGTCAAAGGTCTTAAAGCCCGGGGCCAGGATGACCGAACCCACCTCCACCTGAAGCGTCTGGGGTTGCTGGCTGTGGTCGATGGCGTTGGGCAGGCAGGCCTCTACGCACTGCATACACTCGGAGCAGACGCCACAGTTGAGGCAGCGGGCCGCCTCGGCCAGGGCCTGGCCTTCGTTAAACCCCAGGGCGATTTCGTCGAAACATTTACAGGTGTGCTCCGGCGGCAGGGTCTGCATCTCGGCCCGGGGCCGGCCTTCCTCGTCTTTGGGAATCTCCGCCCAGCGCTCATGGGCTTCCTTGCCCAGGACGCGACCTTCTTTTAAGTCCACCCCTTTGAGATACCGGTCGATGGATTCCGCCGCCTCAAGGCCCCCGCCCACTGCCTCAATGGCGATCCAGGGGCCGGTATGCACATCGCCCGCGGCGAACACCCCGGGGCGGGAGGTTTGATAAGTCACCTCGTCCACTTCGATGGTGCCCCAGCGGGAGAGCTTGATGCCGCTGTCGCCCAAGGGAGACAGGGCGGCCTCCTGGCCGATGGCCGGCACGATCATGTCCACCGCCAGCTCGAACTCGGCGCCGTGGATGGGCACGGGTTTGCGCCGCCCGGAGCCGTCCGGCTCTCCTAACTCCATCTTCTGACAGAGCAAGCCGGTGACCTTGCCGTCCTTGGTCAGCGCCTTTAAGGGCGCGGCCAGAAAAATGATTTCTACGCCTTCGCACAGGGCCTGTTCCACCTCGTGGTGGAAGGCAGGCATCTCCTCCCGGGAGCGGCGATAGACGATGGTCACCTGCGACCCCAGGCGCCGGGCGGTGCAGGCCACGTCAATGGCCACATTGCCGCCGCCGATGACCGCCAGGCGTTTGCCCACCTCCTGGGGTTCGCCCAGATTATGCCTTCTGAGGAATTCCACTCCCTGGAGCACCCCTGGGGCGTCCTCGCCTTCAATCCCCAAGGGTTTGCCCACATGACAGCCCAGGCCCAGGAACACCGCTTTATAACCCTCGTCCCTCAGGCTGTCCAGGGTGAAGTCCCGGCCCAGGGCGGTGTTGGTTTTGAGCGTCACCCCCAGGCGCAGGATATTGTCAATCTCTTTATCTAAAACATCCTTGGGCAACCGGTAGTCGGGAATTCCCACCCGGAGCATGCCCCCGGCCTTGGGCAGGGCCTCGAAGATGGTGGGGCGGTAGCCCTTTAAGGCCAGGTGGTAGGCGCAGGCCAACCCGGCCGGGCCGGAACCGATGATGGCGATCTGGTCGCTCTTGGCTTCCACCAGGGGTGGGGGAATCGTGGCTAAATCCACCTGGTCCGCGGCGAAGCGCTTCAGGCTGCAGATGGCCACCGGCTCGTCCAGCTCTTTACGCCGGCATTTGTCCTCGCAGGGATGGGGGCAGACGCGGCCCAAAACCCCGGGTAGAGGCAGGCGCTCCATGATAAGCTTCACGGCCTCTTCATATTTGCCCATCTTAATGAGCTGCACATAGCCCTGCACATTGATCTCGGCCGGGCAGGTCAAGGTGCACGGCGCCCGGTCAAGTTTCTTGATGGCAAAGGCCGAAGGGATGGCCTGGGGATAAAGGCGATAGGTCGCCTTCCAATCCGCCAGCCCGGTGTTGAACTCATCCGGGATGACCACCGGACACACTTTGGTGCAGTCCCCGCAGCCGGTGCACTTGGCTATATCCACAAAGCGGGGCTGTTTTTTCAGGGTGACCTTAAAATTTCCCGGCTCCCCGTTGATCCCCTCCACCTCGGTTAAGGTGTGAATCTGGATATTGAGATGCCGGCCGCATTCCACCAGTTTGGGGGAGAGGATGCACATGGAACAGTCATTGGTGGGGAAGGTTTTGTCCAGTTGGGCCATCACCCCGCCGATGGCCGACTTGTTTTCCACCAGGTGGACGAAATAGCCGGCCCGGGCCAGATCCAAAGACGCCTGCACCCCGGCGATACCGGCGCCCACCACCATCACGGAGCCAATGGGCTTAGCAGCCGCGCCGCCGTTGCCGCCGCCCGGTGATGGTCCCTTGGTCAATTTTTCTTTATCATCTTGTGTCATGTTCTTATCCCTGTAAAAGTTGGTGAGCGCTCAGCCTTCAGCTTTTTAAACGATGAAAGCCTCAGGTGCGCCTCTTCCCTTGATTCCTCTTGTTTAAGTCTTTAAGCTGACCGCTGATAGCTGATTGCTTGCCTTTACACCCCGGCTGCAGATAGGATCGCCGGAATCTTGTCCTCCCAACCGATGGGGGAGATGACCACCCCGCTATAACCGCCATCCTTAAGGGCGGCCACCAGTTCCCCGGCGATTTGCACACATTCCCGCACCCTTTCCGGGGCATTTTGAATACGGCTGATGTAGGCTTCCGGGATGAGGGTCTGGTGGGTCAGATGGCGGTTGATATAGCGGGCCATGCCCACACTCTTGAGCAACAAGACGGTGGGGATGATCTCGGCCTGGCGACCGCTAAACTTCTGCATAAAATTTTCCAGAACTTTCAAGTCAAAGATGGGGGTGGTAACAAAAAACCGCGCCCCTAAGGCGATTTTTTGGTCCAGGGCGGCCAATTCCTGGTCCAGGGCGGCGCCTGACACTCCCACCTTGACGGTGGCGCCCACCAGGAATTGGGGCGCGCCCCTTAGTTCCACGCCGGCCATGTCCTTGCCGGACTCCAAGGTCTTAATGGCTCCCAGCAACTCCAGGATGTCGAGGTCGTTTACCGCCTTGGCCTTATGGTGATCCCCGTGAGTGATGTCTTCACCGGTGACCGCCATGACATTGGCCACCCCCAGGGCCTGGGCCGCCAACAAATCGCCCTGCAGGGCCAGCCGGTTGCGGTCCCGGCAGCAGACCTGCATCACCGTTTCCAGACCTTTGCTCTGCAACAGTAGTGAGCCCCCCAGGGAACTCATCTTCATGACCGCGTTGTTCATCTCCGGGATCACGAAGGCGTCCACTTTCTGCTTCACATTGATAGCGTTGGCTACCATGGCGGACGCATCACTGCCTTTGGGCGGCTCCATCTCCGCCAGAATCACGAACTCCCCAGATGCCAGTTTTTTTTGTAAGCGCATGGACTTTCCCTCTAAGATTATTGGGATGAGCGCACCATGGCGTTGGCGACGGCCAGGACGAGCTCATCCATCCCAAAAGACTTCACATGGTAGTAAAAAATGCCTTTTTGCCTGATCCGGCTTTCCTGTTCCGGGTTGTTTTCGTCCGCGGTGACAATGATGGGTAATTTCCGGTACAGCCCCTTGATGATGGAGATGGCCTCATAACCCATAATTTCCGGCAAGGCCACATCCATCACCAGGACGTTGACTTTTTCGCTTTGCAGGGTCATGAGGACATCTTTGAAGTTGTCCACGGTGATTAACTGGTGGCCCTTGTCGCGCAGCCAGGGTTCCAGGCAGGCCGACAGCCCGGAGCCCCGCTCGGCCACCAAAAGAGTCCCGCACTTTTCCACCATCACCGCACCCAAGGTTTTTTGTAAGGGGGGGGATTAAAAAACTAACCCGACCAATATTTATCCCCAAATAATTAAAAGCAAAGCCTGTGCCGAAAATAGCTCAACCGTAAAACCACCGGAAATCAAGTGGTTGTGAAAGTTAGAACAATAACAGGAAAATCAAAAACGAGGCAAACTTACCGGGGGAAAGGGGTTTTGCCAGGTAACTAATTGATTGATAAGATAATTTTTAATTACGAGTAAAAATACCTCATAAGTTACCTTTTTACTCGCAGGGCCGGGGGTTGGCCGGGTGAGGGGGGGGAGGAACCGGGATCTGAGGTATTGCCCCTGTCCTGGTTCCCAAGCTCCGCTTGGGAACGAGTAAAAAATCTCTCCCCTTAAGAGTTGGCAAGGAGATTCCCGGGAAAGGGGGAGTCAGAAGGACAAGGGCAACCTAAATTAAAACCTCTGAAAAAGGCCCTGACGACATAATATCAGGGGCAGTTGGCGGGGAGAAAATAATGTGGAACAGCCGCCCTCGGCTGTTTTTGAGCAGGCGAGGGCGCCTGCCCTACATTCTGGCATCAGGCGATCATCATTTTTTAAGAGGTTTCAAGTTGCGCTTCTAGGCCCCTTCGTCCTCCAGCATAGCCAGCAGGGTTTCCCGAGGGATGCGCCAGGGGCCGGAGCCCCATCTTACCCCCTTAAGGCGGCCGTCCCGAATCATGCGGTAGATGGTGCGCCGCGACAGGGCCAGGAGCTGGGCCACCTCGTCCGGCCGAAAAAACCGCTTGGTCAGTAAAAAATCCATCCTTAGACCTCCCTGTCTTCCTTATCTTCTTTATTGCTTAAGGCTTTGCCCTTAAAGCCGGTGCAAGGGCAGGGCCATTTTTCTCAATGGCCAACATGTTGATATTAAAAGAAATGGAGTTCTAGGGCCGGATTGCCCCCATAATTTTGGCGGGCAATTTCTGGCTTAGCCCTAGGGAGGAGGCCAAAGCCCTAGGGATGATCAACCGCGTGGCTGAGGGCCAGGGGAACAGTTTTCAGCGATCAGCAGTCAGCGATCAGCCAATAAAGAAAATTCACGTTTATTTAAGATAAAAAAGCTGACTGCTGACTGCTGACTGCTGACTGCTGACTGCTGAAAGCTGACCGCTGAAAGCTAAACCGGCCCCTGGCCTGGTTGCGGCCCATATTTTCCAGCCTTGACCCCGGTTGTGGGACATCAAGGGACAAATGCGCTGCCGCCTGCCACGGATCTTGAAGGAGAGGGGGACAAGTGAGGCGGATAAAGGAGGTGAAGCAGATGAGCCAAGAACAGTTACTACGCCCCCGGGAAGTGGCCCAAAAGTTGGCGGTATCCCGTTCCACCATCTACCGCTGGTTCTGGGAGGGCAAGCTCAAGGGCGTCAAGCTGGGTGGGGGCACGGTGCGGATCCTTAAGAGCGCCGTGCAAGAGAAGCTGGCGGAAGGGGATTGAGGGCACCGGCTTGAAGAGCACCGGCGAGGCGCCGGCGTTGCCAATACCAAGCCCGACGAAGCAGGTTGAAGAAGACGGGGTGGAAGCCTCCGCCACCCAAAGCAGGTGAGGCGCACAAAGTTGAGAGTTTCAGAGGGTCAGGGCCTAGCGTGCTCCAAGTACGCGGTTGTCAAAATTGGCAGATATGACTGAAAGGGGGGAATACCCCCCTTTACAAAGGCGGACTTTAGGTTTGCCGGCAGGTTGCCCAATGCCTTTAATCAAGGTCACGGGGCCGCGAGGAAATGAGGGGCGGAATATATCAGAGTGACAGCGGTCCCAGGTGTGCTGGAGGTTTTAGGAGTTTTGCCATATATCCAGGGAAACCATGACCGCTGCCAGGAAAAGACCAAGCCCCGGGAAGCGGGAGCTCTACGTAGAGGAAGCCCGGTCCTTATTCCTGGCCGGCAAGAGCCTAGAGGAAATCTCGCAGGTGTTCCCCGTACCCCTTCAAACTTTGGAGCGCTGGCACCAAGATGGGAAATGGGAGGAGAAGCGCCTCCAGGTGCCGGTATCTCCCCGGTGGCTGGGGGAGGCCCTGAAAGGGGTCTTGCGGGAAAAAGCCGGCAAGCTGCTGACCAAAGGCGACCTGAAACCTCAGGAATTGGAGGAAATAACCAAGATTTTCACCTTGATCGATCGCCTGTGCAGCCAGGGTTGGGACATCCGGGCCGCGACCCTGGAGGTCATGGACCGCTTCGGCGATTTCTTAAAGCGGTGGGTGACGGACCCAGACGAGGTTAAAAAGATTTCCCTGAGGATGCAGGAGTTCTTCCGAAAATTGGAAGAAGAGAGCAACGGCGGAAGTTAGGGCTTAACGTGGCCATAACCTTGAAGAAGAAAATGACCAAAACGGAGTTCAGGCAAAGGGCCGACGAGATCTTACTCAAGCTCTCCCTGGAGGTGACGCCGTTTTGGGATGACAGCGACGCCAAGCGGGAGCAGCGTTTGCGCCGGGCGGCCGCAGATCCCATATATTTCTGCCGCACCTATCTCCCCCACTATTTCACCCACTCCCCGGCCCCCTTTCACTATGAATTGGTGTCTCTGTTGGAGCAGCGGGGCGGGGAGGCGGCGACCCCGGCGGTGGTGGCCGCGCCCCGGGAGTTCGCCAAGACCACGGTGTGCGCCTTTGGCTATGTGCTCCACCAGATCTGTTTTGGGCGGCGGCATTTCATCATCATCGGCAGCGACACCGAGGACCTGGCCAGCGACCTCACCGGCTATCTCTACCTGGAGCTGCTTTACAACGACAGGCTGCACCAGGACTTCGGGGAACTGGTGCGGGCCAACCGGGCGGTGAACGATTTCCTTACCTTAAACGACCTGCGGGTGAAGGCCCGGGGCCGGGGGCAACGTCTTAGGGGCTTAAAGCACAAGCAGTGGCGGCCGGACCTGATCATCCTGGACGACCTGGAAAACGACATCAACGTGCGCAATCCCGAGATCGTCCAGCAGATCCTGGATTGGGTGAAAGCCGCGGTCTATCCAGCCCTGGATGCCGGCGGCAGCCTGATGGTCATCGGCACCATCTTAAGGTGGCGCAGCGCCCTGCACCTGATGCTCACCAGCCCGGAAGAGCCTTATTACCTTTTCCAGCGGCGCATCTATCGAGCGGTGCAGGAGGACGGCACTTCCCTGTGGGAAGCCCGGCATCCGACCAGCAGGCTTAAGCTGCAAAAGCAATTGATGGGGACCATGGCCTTTAACCGGGAGAAAATGAACGAACCCGCGCCGGAAAACGGGTTTTTCCGAGAGGAGTGGATTCACTACTACCATCCGGACAGCCTGAAGGACCGTCAGCTGGTGGTGGTGGGTTTCTTTGACCCCTCTTTGGAGACCGGGGCCGCTAGCGATTACAAGGCCTGCGTCACCGTGGGGTGGGACCGCCGGGAGATGGTGTTCTATGTGATGGACGCCTTCATCCAGAAAGTCACTCTGGAACAGACCTTGCGGGCCATCTTTAACCGGCACCAGGAGTATGGCTACCAGGTCTTGGGGGTGGAGGACAACCTGTTTCAGCGCCTGCTGCTCAAGGAGTTTGACCGCCTGGGACAAGAAAGGGGGCAAGTCCTGCCCCTCAAAGGGGTGACCCACCGCCTGGCCAAAGAGACGCGGGTGGCCAGCCTGTCGCCCTTGTTGGAACGGGGCAAAATCCGGTTTATCCGGGGTCATTCGGACCAGGAGCTGCTGGTGGAGCAGTTGCTCTATTTTCCGTCCCGCACCTTGCACGACGACGGTCCGGACGCCCTGGCCGGGGCCATCCGCTTGGCCCAGGAAATGCCGTGGGCGGCCACGCCCCAATATGTCTCCCTCAAACCGCGCCTCTTTGCGGGCCGGGGGGTATTTTGAAGAGACGGTGGAAAGTGAATTTTGAGGGGAGGGTCGGGGGAATAGCTTTCAGCGATCAGCAGTCAGCTATCAGCTAGTAAAAACATTTACGTTTTTTATGATGAAAAAGCTGAAAGCTGACCGCTGACAGCTAAACCGACCCCCTGGCCCCCTCCCCCCTCACCTCAGCTTCAAAAGCGAGGAGAACATGGGTGTAAAAGATTTTTTCGGGAGATTTTTTAGAGCCGCGGCACCCCCGGAGACCCGGGAGTTGGCGGCCGTGGGCGTGGCGGATCGCTGGAGCACCTATCCCAGCGCGGGTTTGACGCCCCCCCGGCTGGTGGAGATCTTCCGGGAAGCCGACCAGGGCGATATCTTTCGCCAGATGGAGCTGTTCGAAGAGATGGAGGAAAAGGACGCCCATCTGGCGGCCATCCTCCAGACCCGGAAAATGGCGGTGTTGAGCCAGGATTACGAGGTACTGCCCTACTCCCGCTCTCCGGAAGACGAGAGGATCGCCGAATTTGTGGGCGAGGTGATTTACGCCCTCCCTGACCTGGAAGGCGCCTTGTTGGACTTGTTGGACGCCATCGGCAAGGGCTTTGCCATGAGCGAGATTTTCTGGGAGGTGGCCGGGGGCCAGGCCCGGGTGGCGGAGCTCAGATGGGTGCCCCAGAAAAAGGTGACTTTTGTGGAGGATTTGAAACCGCGCTTACTGACGCCCGAGGCGCCGTGGCAGGGGGTGGAGCCCCCTCCCTGGAAGGTTATTTACCACCGGTACAAGGCTCGGAGCGGCTATGCCACCCGGGCTGGGGTCCTTAGGGTGGTGGGCTGGATGTATCTGCTCAAAAATTTCGCCTTGAAGGATTGGGCCGCGTTCAACGAAGTGTTCGGCATGCCTCTCAGGTTGGGAAAATATGACGCCGTGGCGTCGCCGGCTGACCGGGAAGCCCTGATCCAGGCCCTTCGCAATCTGGGGTCGGACGCCGCCGGGGTCATCAGCAAGACCACGGAGATCGAGTTTGTCCAGGCCACCTCGCATTCGGGCAATGTCAACCCCTATCAGTTGCTGGCGGAATTTTGCAACCGGGAGATGTCCAAGGCGGTCTTGGGGCAAACGTTGACCACTGACACCGCCGGGGCCACCGGCACTTACGCGGCCGCCCAGGTCCATGCCCAGGTGCGCCGGGACCTGGTGGAAGCGGACTCCCAGTCCCTGGCCACCACTTTAAGGGAACAACTGCTCAGGCCCTTGGTGGGGTTTAACTTCGGCTGGGACCGGCCTATTCCTTGGTTCCGGTTCAAATACGAGGAAGAAGAGGACCTCAAGACCCTGTCGGAGGTTTACCTTAATCTGACGGCCATGGGGGTGCCCCTGAGTCTGGAACATGTGGGGGAGCGTTTCGGCATTCCCCTGGCCCAGACCCAGAAGGAGGCCATACCCGCCAGGGCCGGGGGAGGAAAAGGCAATGAGTAAAGGCAGGTTGGGGCCGATAGTCGCCCTGATGTGGTTGACCGCCGGCTGTTGCACGCACCCTGGGGTGTTTGCCAAGGTAGAGGGCTCGTTGCAGGCGGTCCAGGGGTATTATACGCCGCTGCTTGAAGCCGTGGGAGTGGACCCGCCGGAGAAGGTGCAGCGGGCGCTGGTGGCCGCGGATACCACCTTGCTTTTAGCCGCAGAACTCCAGCGCCAGTGGTGTCCAGACCCCTTAAAGGCAAGGCAGTTGGAGCTTCAGACCCAGGAGGCCAAAAAGCTGGCCCAGGAAGCAGGCGTGGCCGCAACTGAGAGTCTTGGGGGCATGGTGCCCGGTAAATCAGGAGAATAAGGAAAGGTGACGATGGCACAGGAAATTAGCGGCCAGCCGGAGGCGGCCACCCTGCCGGAGTGGATTCGGATTCTGCCCCTGGGCAAGGTGGAGTTGGTGGACAGCCGCCAGCCGTTTGAGGTGGACAAGGGGTCCCTAGCTGCCATGGTGGCGGACTTTGAGTCCCGAGGGGTGGACCTGGTAATTGATTATGAACATCAATCCCTGCACGGGGAGCGGGCGCCCGCCGCGGGCTGGATTAAGCATCTTGAAGCCCGGGAGGATGGCCTCTGGGCTCAGGTGGAATGGACGTCTCAGGCCCAGGAGTATCTTAAGCGCCGGGAATATCGCTACTTTTCCCCGGTGCTGCGGCTGGACCCCGAGACTCGCAAACCAGCCCTGCTGATGCAGGTGGGCCTGACTAATGTGCCGGCCATAAAACACCTGCCGCCCCTGGTGGCCAAGTGCGGGGGTAACCGCCTGGTGGCCGGGGGGATAATGGGCGGAAGGGAGGAAAAAGCCAAGATGATGGAAAAGGTTAAGTGCCTGGTGGGGCTGAACCGGGAGGCGGAAGATGGGGTCGTTTGGGGCAAGGTCCTGGAGGTGTTTAAAGACCTGGCCGCGGCCCTGAAATTGCCCGGGGACGCCTCAGCTTCCCAGGTTAAAGGAGCGGTGGAGGCCCTGAAGGCCGGAGCCCAACATTTAGGGGAAGTCCAAGAGGAACTTCAAGTCCTCAAATGCCGCCTGGCTGAGGAGAATGCGGCCCAGGTGGTGGCAGAGGCCCTGAAGGCCGGCAAGATCAGCCCGGCGCAAAAAGGCTGGGCTCAAGAATACTTTCGTCAGGACCCGGAAGGCTTTAGGACCTATGTGGCCAAGGCCCCGAAACTGGTGCCCACGGGAGAGGAATTGCGGCTCATTGGGAAAGACCGCCAGGAGGGGGGGAATCTGCTCCCGGAGGAACTGGCTATTTGCCGGTCTCTGAACCTGCCGCCGGAAGAATACCTGAAGGCCAAAGCCCAGACCGGCAGCGCCCAATAAATTTGGAGGTGACAGGATATGTCAGGATTAACCCGTGACCGGGCTACATCTTACCGGGAAGGAGTGGAGTTGGATTATCCGGTGGCAGCCGGCGCCAAGGTCTTTGCCGGCTCCCTGGTGTGTGTCAATGCCGATGGATTCGCGGTACCCGCGGAGGACATTAGCGGCTATGTGTTCATGGGGGTGGCCTTAGAGCAGGTGGACAACGGCGCCGGGGCCAATGGGGCCAAGAGTATCAGGCTACGCCGGGAAGGCGTCTTTGAGTTTGACGCCGCCAGCATCACCCAGGCCATGGTGGGCAACCCCATGTATGCGGTGGACGACCACACCTTTGACGACGCCGCGGGCCCCACCAACGACATCAAAGTGGGCATTCTGGCCAAGTTTGCGTCCGCCACCAAGGGCTGGATCGACATCGCCAGGTAAACGGAGGAACAACGCATGATTATCAATGCTGAGGCATTAGCCAGACTTTACACCGGGTTCACCGCGGTGTTCAACGCCGCCTTCCAGGGAACCGACACCTGGTATGAGCGGGCCGCCATGACGGTGCCGGCCAACACCCGCATCATGGATTACAAATTCTTGCTGGATTTTCCCATGGTGCGGGAATGGCTGGGGGACCGGCAAATCAGCTCTCTGGAACCCAAGGCTTACCAGGTGGAGAGCAAGGACTGGGAAGCCACCATCGAGGTGGAGCGGAACGATATCGAAGACGATCAGTTGGGATTCTACAATCCCATTGTGGGGGCCATGGCCCAGGAGGCCAAGAAGCATCCGGAAAGGCTCATCGCCAACCTGATGACCGCCGGGTTCACCACCGCCTGCTACGACGGTCAGTATTTCTTCGATATCGACCACTCGGTGGGCGCCGGCACCGCCTCCAATTACGGCGGCGGCGCCGGCACTGCCTGGTACCTGTTGGACACCGGCCGGGCCATCAAGCCCTTCATCTTCCAGTTGCGGCGGGCGGTGCAACTGGTGCGCATGGACCGCCAGGATGATGAACAGGTTTTTATGCGCAAGAAGTTTCGCTACGGTGTGGATTACCGGGGGGCCGCGGCTTACGGCTTGTGGCAGCTGGCCTATGCGTCCAAACAGACCTTGAATGCCGCCAATTATGCCGCGGCCCGGGTCGCCATGATGGCCTTGAACAACGCCGAAGGGCGCCCCTTAGGCATCAAGCCTCATGTACTCATGGTGCCGCCCTCCCTGGAAGCCCAGGCCCGGGAGATTTTGCAGGCGCAGTTCATCATCGGCGACCCCACCGCCGGGGGCAGCAAAACCAATATCTGGCAGGGAACTGCGGACCTGCTGGTGGTGCCGGAATTGGCCTAAGCTGGGTTTGGCCTGGGGAGGCGGCCCTCTAAGCCGCCTCCAGGCTTGAGGGAGAAAATATGGGTTGGTTCGGTGGCGAGGTTCTACAGACACAAAATCGGGTGCCGGGAGAGTATGAATCGCTGACCGTAGGAACCGAGGCGGTGAGGTTGTCTCCGGAAAAAATCAAGCCCCCAAGCGGTTCCTATGCCGGCCTGTCGGCCCGAGGGGCCCTTTTGTCCCTGGAAGGGGGAGACATCCGCTTTCGCCTGGACGGGGGGGCGCCGGACGCCAACACTGGCCACTACCTGACCAGCGGGGACACCCTGGTACTCACGGAAACCCAGACCCTGGAAAAGTTCCAGGCCCTGAGGGTGGGGGAGGTGAACAGCACCCTGCAAGTGACCTACTTTTACTAGTATGGGCGCAGAAGGCCGGAGACCGGCCGGGGGCCGGAAGTAGAGGCAGCAGCCGACCTACTGGGCCCCGGCCGGTATGGGGAAGCAGAGGCCGGGCAGACTTTGGCCCACCTTCAGCCGTCTCCCCAGGGGCATGGGAGTTACTTAGAAGAAACCCAAGATAAAAATTATTGTTAAACCGTGGCCGTAAAACTTGTAAAAAGGGCCGCTTAAATGGCATGGTTTTTTTAGACCAGGGAATACGGACGCCCCTAAGGGCCGAAAACTGGTTTTTCTGAAAATCTGAGGTCGTTAAGGGAGGCAATATGAAAAGGTCTGGGCTGTGGCTGCTGGCATTATTAGGGATAGTGGTCATGTCTACTCAGGCGTTGGGGGGGGACTGGACGGAAGGCCAGTTCCTTTACAAACCGGGTATGGGAGCCAGGGGGGAACAAGAAAAGGCCAAGTTTGAGGCCGGCTTGGACCGGGTGGCGGACCGTCTGGTTAAGACTATCTGGGTAGGTGATCCCAACTATGGGCCCACGCTGCCCGCCGCGGTCAACGACATCGGCAGCGCCGAGGCCAACTTGCACGTTCCCCCCGGGATCTGGAATATTGCCGCGGACCTGACCATCCCGGCCAATGTCAATCTGAAGCCGGAGCGGGGTGCCACCTTAAGCGTGGCCACCGGCAAGACCCTCACCATCAACGGCGAGTTGGATGCCGGCCATTACCAGATATTTACCTGGACAGGGACGGGGGCGGTTTCCTTTACCTCTCAACGCAAAATAAAGACCGCCTGGTTTGGCAATACAGCGGCTGGGATCAACAAGGCCCTTACCTCTACACCCACAAATACTCCGGTTGTCTGTGAACTTCCAGGCGGAACAATCGCTCTTGGCACAACTTCAATCGTAATGGAGGGTGCAGGCCAAACCCTTCAGGGCCAGGGAAACAATTTCGCCGGTTCGTATACATACGGGACTCGCCTGAACTATTTAGGGACGAGTTATGCAATTATAGTAGGGAAGGTTGGCACCTTCACTACTCACGCCACGTTGAAGGACTTCACCTTAGACGGTGGAGTTGGGAGTGTGAAGACGGGAGCCAAAGGCATTAGGCTGGGATTTGTTGATCCAGGCTGGGCACGGTATCCCTGCATGGAGAATGTGACGGTCAGGCTATTCACCGGCAATGGTGTGGATGTATACGGCTCGGGGTATGGTATCTTCCGTCGATGTCAGTTTAGTTACAACGGCGGGGCTGGAATGTTGGTGGGGCCTACTCCCTTGACCACTGAAGGGGGCAACGTCAATCGGGTGGAGTCTTGCAGTTTTAGTTATAACGATCAAGAAGGCATTCTGTTTAAGAACGGCGGGGATTGGTCTTTTGTCAGCAATGATCTTCAGGGTAACGGCTACGAGGGTTTTAAGGTCTTGGGCTATGCCTCTGGCGGTGTGAATAATCTTTTAATCGAAAGCAACTGGTTTGAAGGCAATCAAGTGGACGCCAGCCGGACAGACGGTTATTTTCACCTTCTAGCACCTAATTCATACCCTGACCTGATCACCATCCGCAACAATAATTTCAGAGGAGTTACAAACCCCTGGAACGGCACTACCGGCAATAAGATGATGTCGGTTGTGGGCAAGGCTGTGATCGGGCCTAATTCTTACGGATCTTTCGGTATGGGGACCAATCGTGAGATTGAGGCCATCACCAGGGCAAATCCTGCCCAGGTTACACTTACTGGTCATGGGTGGGCCACCAACGACTATGTTCTCCTATATCCTATAACCCAAACGGGTGGGTGGTCAGTAAGGTTAAGCGGAGTGTCGTTTAAGATCACTAAGGTTGACGACGACAATTTCACCATCGATTGCGATACCACTGCTTGTACAGATGCATTTTCCCCGTCATCAACTCAAAAAACCAGAAAAATCAATGTCCCCCGCCCTTGGAATTATTGTGGCGGCGGTGTACTGCACTTAATCGGTGAGGACCTCGACAAATGGTCGTATTACCAGCACACCAAGGTGATTGGCGATTTTGGCGGCTGGTGCTATGCGGACTATGTAGTGCGGACAACCAGAACTACCGGCGAGGAAGCTCTCTATGAACACATCATCAACGGCGGGACGCTGGCCGGTAACGGAGCAATTATTAGCGACGAAATCCAGGAGAGGCCAAGGTTCATAAAGGGAAGCAGGTTGGGCCGTCTGCACATACGGGCGGAAGGAACTAAGACTGGAACTGGCGGAAATAAGACCATTAAGCTTTATTGGGGGACTCAAGCCATCGCGACAATCGGCCCAGCTAACAACACGAACTCTTGGGTGATAGATGCCTGGGTGCAAATGACCGACGCAACAGCTCAGGTTATCAACGCCACGACCCTTGATGCTTCTACTCTGGCAGCAACACGGACCGCAGGGACCCAGAACCTTGTCAATGACTGTAAGGTGTATGTGACAGGCTTGGCGGCAACTGCTGGGGATACCATCACCTGTCACTCATTATCCATTATGCCGCAATAGGAGGGTAATTATGGCCAACGCGCTTTATGACAAAGGCCGGGAAGGTTTCCTGGACGGCTCTATCGATTGGGACACCCACACCATCAAGGCGGTGTTGATAGACGAGGCCCTGTACACCGTGGACCTGGCCAACCATGACAACCTGGACGATGTGCCTGCCCTGGCCCGGGTGGGGACGCCCCAGACTTTGGGGACCAAGACCGTGGCCGCCGGCGTGGCGGACGCCGCGGACATCACCTTTCCCTCGGTGCCCCTGCACGATCCGGTGGAGGCCATCCTGATCTATCAGGATACTGGTGACCCGGCCACTTCCCGGCTCATCTCTTACATCAACTCCGCCACGGGCCTGCCGGTAACCCCTAATGGCGGGAATATTGCCGTGCAGTGGGATAATGGGGCCAATAAAATCTTCAAACTTTAGCGTCTTGGCGCCTTTGATAGAGAAATTTATCTCACGCAAAGACGCAAAAACGCCAAGAGGGGAAAAATGAAAGTCAAGCTGGAGGCGGCCTTTGCTGGCAACCATGCGTGCCTTTTCAGGTTCTACTATGGGGAAGGCGGCATCACCCAAAGCCAACACCAGCGCCTCCACACCATGAACTGGCTGCTCCTGGAGAAAAAGCTGCTGGACCTGGGGTTGGACGAATGCGCTCCAGAATACTTGGCGGGCACGGAGGCCCGCCCCACCGACGACCGCAGCCAGGAGGTCGCCGCCCTGCTCTCCGGCCTTAACATTGCCGATGTGGGCTGGAAGGTCATCACCCTTAAAGACGGCCGCCAGGTTCCGGGCTTGAAAACCGTGGCTGAAATTCTCAAAGAGGCGGGCCTGTATTTGACTTAGCGCCTTAGCGCCTTGGCGAGAGAAGTGGCACAGGCTTCCAGCCTGTGACTTTAGAGGTTCACCGGCCAGAGGCCGGTGCCACTTTAAAGCCGCCAAGACGCCAAGTTTTTACCAAAAACTAAAAACTAAAAACCAAAAACCTATAAAGGACGTAAATGGCCTGGGTTTTCCCCGATAACGAAATCGACATCAACGCCCGCATAACCATAGGCACCGTCTGGGTTGACGTGGATCTGGGGACCAATAACGATGTGCCTGCCGGGACCAAGGCCGTCATCATCCACATGCGGAATACCGGCGCGGCCAGTTATCGGGGTGCAGTTCGACCAAACGGCGGCAGCATTAATCCAGTCGGCAATTATTCACCCCTTACTTTTACCTATCTGTTCGTGAAATTGGATGCGAACCGCATCTTCGAAGCTCAGGTCCGAAATGCCGCCCTGGATTTAAGGGTGGTTGCTTATACCAATGACGACATTGGCATTGACCCTTATGTGGACAAAACCCCCGCCGTGGCCGGGTCATATCAGGATGTGGATGTAAGTAACGCCGGGGTTCCGGCCGGCGCGGCAGCAGCCTTATTTTATCTGGATACTCCTACGGGTCTTAATAAAAAATGGGCGATCAGAAAGGATGGGACCACCTTTGATTCTTATTATTATATAGCTGGTTATACCCAGGCCCTGGCCTTCGGTGCGCTCAGCGCCGCCCGCCTTACTGAAGTTGAAGCGGAGGATATAGCGACTATTAAAACCTGGGTGCAGGGCTATATTCCCAGCAGTCAATGTTTGATGGCGGATACCCCCACGGAGAAAACCCCGGGAACTGCCGGTAGTTGGCAGGAGGTGGATTGCAGCGCCATCATTCCGGCCGGGGCCTTGGCGGCTATCCTGCTGATTCGCAGTGGCACCACCTGGAACAGCCGGCTGGCTTGTGTGCGGAAAAAAGGCAGCACCGACGATTTCAGCGCCAGCTCGCTGGTCGTCGGCCAGCGCCACCATCACGCCGTGGTAGGCCTGGATGGTTCCAGGGTGTTTCAGGCCTATGTGGAGCACGCCACCGAAGTGGATATTTTCGTGCTGGGGTATATAGACACGCCTCCCGCCCAGACCATCTCCGGGGTCGGCAATATCGCCACGGGCGAGGCCCTGGGGTCGCCGGGGGTTTTACCCGGGCCGGTCACTTTGCAGCCCGTGGCCCTAGGAACCGGGGAGGCCTGGGGAACGCCGGCGGTTTTACCCGGGAGCGTCAGTGTCATTGCCAGCGGCATTGTTAGTGCGGAAGCCTTCGGCGCGGCCGCGGTTCTCCCCGGCGCCGTCAGCCTGCAGCCCGCCGGGATCGCCTCCGAGGAAGCCGTAGGGCCGCCGACCATCCTGCCGGGCGCAGTTACCTTGCAGCCGCCGGGAATTTTGTCCGGGGAGTCCTTCGGGTTATCTTTTGTCCTGCCCGGCGAGGTGGCAATCCGGCCCCCGGGAATTTTGAGCGCGGAGGCTTTCGGACTCCCCCTGGCTGCGAGAATCCCGAAACACCTGGAGACCACCTTAACCGTTTCCCGCCTGGAGGTAAAGGTCGATGGCTAAATTCATTACCGTCAACCAGGGTGAGGCCAAGAACCTGACCCTTACCGTCACCGACAACGGGGCGGCCGTGGACCTTACTACAGCCACGCTGTTTTTGGGGGTGAAGCGGCAAAAATCGGACGCGGCTTACATTTTCTCCAAGGATGATGAGGACTTTGACAAGGGCCAGGCCAGCGCCGGCGTGGTCAGGGTATTTTTAAGCGGCGCCGACACCGCCCAGACGCCCGGCCCGTATGTGGGCGGGCTGAAGGTCTCCTGGCCGGGGAATCCGGCCCGGGTGGATAAGAGCTCTAACCTGGTGCTGATTATCGAAGAAGCGGTCACGGCTTAGCTATGACCGGCATAACTTAAAGTCCATAGGTAGATCCGGTTACGGCAGCCGCGAGCTTTAGCCTGCGTCCATGGGACTCGCTTTCGGCTAAGGGCGCGGCGCTCCGTGCCCCCACACCTCCTTAAAAAATGTGGGGTTGCCGGCTGGCCGGAATCTAAGAGGCAGGTAAGACATGGCTTATTGCACGCAGGACGACATCTTAAAGATGATCTCTCCAGAAGAACTCGCGGAGTTGACGGCGGAATTCGGGGACACGCCGGACCCTCAGGTGGTGGGTGAAGCCATAAGCCGGGGGGAGGCTGAAATTGATGCTTACCTGGGGACCGTCTATGCCGTGCCCCTGTCCCCGGTGCCCCCCCTGATCAAGGCCCTGGCGGTGGATCTGGCCATCTTCCACCTCTATTTAAGGCGCAGTATAGCCCCGCCGGTAAGAAGGCAGAAGTATGAAGCCGCGGTGGCTTTCTTGAAGGAAGTGGCGGCTGGGCAGGCGGTGGTGGCTGGGGCTGGCGGCGAGCCCCAGTCCTCTAACCGGGAAACCGCCGAGCTGAACAGCGGCCAGCGGATTTTCCACCGGGATACCCTAAAAGATTGGTAGCAGGCTTAAAGAGGCGGAAATGGCTGACTATAGCTGGGCGGCGGTGGAGGACGCGGTGCTGGCGGCCCTGAAAGCCGAAGTGGGCTCCCAGGTCAAGACCCTGGAGACCTATCAGGGGGATTGGCTGGAAGACCTACGGCAGGAGGGGTGGCGGCTGCCGGCGGTTTTGGTGATGCTGCGGCAGAGCCGGGGGGAGCTGGTGGCTGCCAGCTCTTACGACCTGACCCTGGACTTTATGGTACTGGTGGCCGTGCGCCAGCTTCGGGGCGAGGCCGAGGCCCGGCGCCAGGAAGGCGGCGCCTACCAGATATTGGAGGGCGTCCGCCGGGCCTTGTGGCACCAGGACCTGGGGTTGGAGCTGCTGCCCTTTGCCCTGATGGGTGAAGAGGCCCTGCTCAATACCCAGGAGTTTGCCGTGTATGCGGCCCTATACCGTACCATGGCGGTTAAAGATTTCTGAGGTTGTCAGCCCGATGGGGCAAAGCAAGGAGAAAGCAGCATGACCCGGTCCATCCGCAACTTTCTGGCCACCCATAATCTGCTGGCGGTGTCGGCCAAGCTTAGGGAGGTGGCCATCAACACCGAACAGGAACTGGACACCACCCTGCTGGCGGACCTGAACAGCGTGCTTAACTACCAGGGCCTGAAATTTCCCAACCGGGAGGAGTTGACGGGCAAGGAGGAGGCGGACCGCCTCCATGATTTGGGGGGCAAGGTGGCCGGCACCCTGTCGTTTTCCCGGGCCCAGCCCCAGCATTTCGGTTTTCTTTTGGCCTATGCCCTGGGGGCGGTTCAGACCACGCCGGTGGGCACCGGGGGCTATCGGCATGCCATCAGGCCCCTCTCCGGCGAAGTGGACGGGGCCCGCTCCAATCCGTCGTTTACCGCGGCCATGCGCTTCGGACGCCAGGTGCTGAAGAAGCGCTTTGCCTCCTGTTTCCTCGACCAGGTGCGGGTGGAATTCCCTAAGGACGGCTGGGCCAAGATCAACGGCACCGTCAGAGGCAGCGGCAAGGTGGGCGACAATACCCAGGTGGAGGAAGTGAGCGCCGCCTATAACGCCGCGTCTCTGACCCTGAGGGTCAATGGGGTGGAGGGGGACAACGCCGCCGAGAGGTTGAGCAATGTCCAGGCCGTTAAGGTGCTGAACCCAACCACCCAGACCTTCGATGAAGTGACTTACCGCGCCGTGTCCGGGGCCACCCCGGCGGTGCTCACCCTTACCCCGCCCGGGGACAGCGGCGTCCTGACCACCTACCGCATCTATTATTTGCCCCAAGAAAGCGGCTGGATGGCCTGGCCGCCCCGGGAGGAGGAACCGCCCTTGAAGGTGAGCCAGGTGGCGGTGACCGTGGGGGGGCGCTGGGACGGCAGCGTTTTCTCTGGGGGACACCGGCTGGCCGCGGAACTGCGCAGCCTGACCTGGACCCTCAAAAACAACCTGGCGCCGGAATCCACCCCCGGGGCCGGTGTGAATTATGCCAACCGAGCGTTTCGGGCCGGGCGGGAGCAGAAACTGGATTTCGACCGGGACTTCCGGGACTTCCTCATGGCCCAGCACCTTAAAGACAACGATACCCTGGCGGTCTATCTGAAAGCCACGGGACCGGAATTTGAGCCGGGGCTGCCCTACCAGGTGGAACTGGTCTTCCCCCGGGTGGCGGTGCTCACGGCACCGGTGCGGGTGGCCGGGCGGCGCCTGGCGGAAACCGTGGAATTCGCCGTCCTGGAAGACGACGACCTCGGCTCCGTAACCGCCTACGTCCAGAATAAGGTGAGCAGTTACGCCGCGTAACTTTGAGGGGAGGGCCGGGGGAGATTTTCGTAAGTGCTCCCCCACCCTCCCCCAAAAACCCGCAGGAGGCAAGATGGGCAGGGTTTTGGGGGAAGAGCAGCATGTTTTGTTGGTCAGGGATCCGGTGTCCGGGTCGGTGATTACCCTTAATTATCGGCGGCCGACTTCCCAGGAGCGGGTGGCCTATCAGATGTCGGCCTTCCGCCTGGAGGGCAATGAGCGGCGCTTCTGTCTGGGGGAGACCCGGCTTAAATTCGGCCTGGAGATTTTGACCGGGTTTGGGGCCGGGGATTTCCTGGTGCCGGAGGACGGCGGGCCGGAGCCGTTGGACCCGGGGCGGCACCCGGACTGGAAGGCGCGGCTGACCGAGCACGCCCCGGACCTGGTGTCCTATCTGGCCCAACAGGTTTTTGAGGGATTGCGGCTGGCAACCTCGGAGGAAAAGGAATGGGGCTGAACCGGGACCAGGGCGGGGCTGAGCCGGGCCTGCTCGAGGGCTGGCCGTTGTTTAAAGAGCTCCAGGCTGTGGCCCAGGGACGGTTATGCGGGCCGGCAGAACGCCTCAAGTGCCGGACGGCCAGCGGCTCCTTTGCCGATTGGGCTTGCCGGGTGTGCGAAGAATTTTTAAGGCCGGAAGCCATCTCCCCCTGGACCTGGCACCTAATCTTCCTCTACCAGCTCAAAAGGGCCGGATACCCTTTTCGGGCCAATGACCTGCCCCTGGAGGCCTGGCTGCTGTTGGGGCTGGTGCGCCGGGTGTTGGAAGGGACGCAGCGAGGCACGGATGCCCAAGACTAGAGCCAAAGGCGGCTACCGCCGGCAGCAATTGGAAGATTATCGGGCCTACCAGGAAGAAATGCTGAACTTAAGTCGGGAATACAGTCGGGCCCGGCTGGCTATCTGGACCGAGGAGGCCCGGGGTCTTAGAGAAATCTGGGGCGACTTTGCCCGGGAGTGGCAGGGGAATATGGAGCAGATGTCCGCCCTGGCCGGGGAGAAGTTTGGGGAGATTGCCGCGCAGGGAGAGGCCACCGCCGGCCTCCTGAGCCAGAGTTTAAATAAGTCGCTGAGCCAAGTCTCCGGAGAAGTGGAAGACTGGGGGGAACATTTTCTCCAGACGCTTCAAAAGGTGGCCCTGGCCTGGGGGGGGACCTTCGGGGGCGGCGGGGCCTCCGGCGGCGGGTGGACTTCATTACTCGGGGGGGCCCTGGATTTCGGCGGCTGGTTCCACCAGGGGGGGATTGTGGAAGCCCACCAGGGGCTGGTGGTCTCCCCCGGGAGCCTGATGGCAGACGAGCAACTGGTGATGGCCCAGGCCGGGGAGGGCATCCTGCCCCGAGAAAGCATGAGCCGTTTGGGCGAGAAAAACTTCGAGGCCTTGCGCACCGGGCGGTTTGGGGTGGCCCCCGGGGGAGGGGGGCCCCGTTACGACATCACCATCCAGGTCAATACCCTGGACGGGGCCGGGGTGAAAGGCCTGGACTGGAGCCGGCTGGTGCAACGCCACATCATCCCCCAACTGCAAAAAGAAGGGGACCGCACCTGGTAACGAGGGTCAGATGGCTAACGCTAAGTTGGAATGGACCCCCCAAGGGGGGACGCGCCAGAGTTATACCCTGCCGGTCAACTTCACCTGGGACTACCAGGAACTCTGGCAGGATGAAACGGACCGTCAGCGGGCCCTAAACGGCACCTTAAGGAGCTATGCCCAGGGTTTGAAGCAGCGGTGGGTCCTGAAGTTCCAGTACATCTCCACGGCCCAGAAAGAACAATTGGCGGCCATCAAACAGGCCCAGACGGATATCGACTTCTTCCGCCAGGCCGGCGGCACCAAAACCTTTACCGGAGCCTGGACCAGCGACCTGAACTTCAAGGAAGTGGCCCCGGGATTATGGTCCGGAAGCATAGTGTTGGAAGAGGTGTAGAGTGAGTGGGGGGAGGGTCAGGGACCTGAGGTCCCTGCCCTCCCCCAAGATACCCAAGAAAGGGCGGCGATGAGGCAGGTTGGGGGGGAATATTTACAGGAGGAAGCCAGGGCTCGAGGGGCCAGGCCCCGGGTGAAGGCGGTCCTCTTTCCCTTTGAGTTGGACTACGGGTTAGCCCCCGGGTCCGGGGTGTACGTCAATACGGAATATGGCGGCGAACCTGGCAAGTTGGCCCTTAAAACGGGTTACTACACCTCAGGGTCCTGGACCTCGCCGGTGATGCACACCTTTTCGCCGTACCTCAACCTGGTGGCACCCTCCTGGGAAGATCAGGCCGGGGATATGGACGCCAAGGTGTACCTGCGCACCGGCGAGACCCCGGCGGCGGTAAGCGGCAGCCCCTATGCCCTTTTGACCCGGGGAGGGGAATTCCCCCTGGGCCCCTATTTTCAGGTCAAGGTGGCTTTTCAACAGACCAGCCGCTCCTGGGCGGTGGACAGCCCCGAAGAGGCTGATGAATTCACGGCCTACGCGGTATTCCAGGCCCCAGAAGGCGGATATGAGAGTTATGCCGCCGAGGGTGAAGCCCTGGGCTATCTGGCCCGGTTGCGCTTGGAGGGGCGGCTCGCCCTGCCGGAGGGGGAGATTATGGATCCTGGGGGGGTGCGGGTGGAACTGGCCCGGGATTTTGGTGGCCTCAAAAGCCAGGCCCATATTCTGGTGATGGACAATCGCCGGGGGCAGTGGCTCAACGGGGCCGCGGGTTTTTACCTCCAGGGTCTGGATTGGCTTCAAAAGCAGGTGGCCCTCTATCACGGCTGGGAACTGCCGGGCGGCAAGGTCCAGTGGCAGTTGGTCCACCAGGGGGTCATAGAAAGCCTGAACGGGATGGCTCACGGTTGGCAGGAGCCACACCGGGCACGCCTGGAAAGCAGCGAGTGGCTGGCGAACCGGCTCAAAAAAGTCCTGGGCGCTCCCTCCCCCCAGGGGGAGAAGCGCCCCTTCATGCGGGGCCCCTATCTGGCCCGGGTGGAGTTGGCCGAGACCACCGAGGCTTCGGTGAGTGATCCGGTGAAAACCGGCAGCGGCAGCGCCGTCTTAAAGCTTCTCGGGACCTATCGGGGAGAATATCCCCAGGATTATCTGGTGAAAGCCGAAACTACCGGCGAGGTGGGGGCCGCCACCTTCCGTTGGTCCATAAATCTGGGGCAGAGCTGGAAGGAGACGGGCCTGGTGACCGCGGGCGCGGAAGACCCGGTGGAGTTGGAAGAAGGGCTCTCGGTCTACTGGGAGTCCGGGCCGTCCACGGACCTGGTGGCCGGAGACCAATGGACGTTCACCGCCCAGCCGCCGGTTTACCACTATCAGGTGCCCGGAGCCCCTTTTGAGGCCATCACTCAGGTCTACTTAAACGGCGAAGAGACCGGGGATCGGGTGGCGGCCGCGGCGGCCACCGGCGAGATTCTCATTACCGGCCGCAGCGCCCAGGTGGAGGCCCGGGTGGTGAAAGACGGCACTACCCACCCGGTGGACATCATCACTGACATCTTGAGCGAGGTGGGACTGAGCCAGACCATCCACCAGGATTCTTTTGCCCTGGCCAAAAGCCTCACCCCTCAATACGCCATCGGGGTGTGCTTTGAGAATGTCCTTGCGGCCCAGGCCCTGAGGGAGATCCTGAGACGCTGCCTCTATGACCTCTGGACGGACTTCGGGGAGATCAAGATCAGGGCTTATTTGGGGGAAGGTTAGCAATAGTTTTGGGGGAGGGGCCAGGGGTCGCAGACCCCTGCCCCTACCCCAAGCCCCCTCCCCAACCCTTTATGGGCGTTATTGGGTTGGAGAAGTCGGGGCCCACGGCCCCGCCTTCTCCAGACCCCGTAAAGGGGGGTTGGAGGGGAGTTTGAGGGGAGGGTGGGGGAGCACTTACGAAAATCTCCCTCGGCCCTCCCCCCAACTCAACCCTTAACGGAGTTTAAATGGCGAACATCCAATGGGCTCGGGCCTCTCAGTTTAATTGGGCCTTCGACAATATGGGGGGCGCGCCGCTGCAGGAGGCGGTGGCCGGCAACTGGAGCGGAGCCGCGGCCCTGGTGCAGGCCGACGGTCGGGTAATCATTGCCGGCCCCAACCCGGGCGGCGGGCAGGTGTTTTTTGTCCGGGGGGTGTGGGTCAGCGACACCATGTTCCCCTGGGACGACTTCTGGGCCGACCCTCTGGCCGGAGACCTTACCAACTATTATCAGGGCGGTTCCTTTACCAACCTGGGAGAGGCGACCATTATCACTCTGGGGACCGCGCTGCCGGTGGGCACCCCGGTGCAGCTCTATTATATCTACCTTACCGGGGAGAAGGCGGCCAAATATGAGCCGCTGAGCAGCTATCCCTGTATCCGTCGGGCCTACCGCTCTCGTGAGGACTATAATTACGATTTCCCGGTGGACCGGATTCTGGACCTGATGGTCTGTCTTTATTTTGCCGGGCGGGAGCAAGGCCGGGATTATACCCCCATGAGCCAATTTCTCTGGGAGGCGTTTTGGCCCCGCCAGGAGAGTCGGACCTCGCCCCTGCTCCATGATTCTTTTGAGCGGCAACTGTGGGACCGGGGGGCGTATCTGCTCTATCGGGGGACCACCGTCGGCCTTGGCGCCTTCAAGGTCTTTCAAATAGAGCCGCTGGCGGGGGTTGGCGGCCGTCTGTTGCATGTCCGGGTGGACTTGCCGGCCACCGGGGATGTGGCCTGGTTCGGTTATGGCCTTAATTGGGTCTTGGAGAAAAGCCCTTTCGATGCCGTGGACCGGGTGAAGTTCTCCTTGCAGGGCCAGGCTGCCACCCAGCGGCTGCACAACCTTACCAAGATCGGCAGCGGCAGCGCCACCCTAATATTGGGGGGAGACTATGTCCACCAGGAAAAGCGGCGCTTTGTGGTGCAGGTGGAGACCACCGGCGAAGTGGGCGCAGCCACTTTCCGCTGGTCCAAGGACGGCGGGCTTACCTGGGAGGCCGGCGGCCTGGTGAGCGGTGACGCTCAGCATAAGGTGGCCCTCTGGGGCGGCCTGGAGGTTTATTGGGAGAGCGGGGCCGGCACCGACCTGGTGGCCGGAGACTACTGGACTTTTTGGGGTGGAGAGCCGGCGGTCCACCCCGGACGCCTGCTGGTGGTCCTAAACGACTCCGCCCCCCAGGAGCCGGACCCCTGGGGGCCCCGGCATACCTATGTTCATGCCCTGCCGGATCGGTTTGCGGAGCTCACCGCCTTTGAGGTGCCTTTCACCCAGTTCTGGCGCCGGGACAATATTATTGACGACGGCGACCGGGTAAGAGCCATGTGGGGAGCCTGGTACGCCGCCACCCAGCCCGACGACAGCGATATCACCATCGGCGAGCGGGAGGAGACCGAGGTCCTCTTCGGCGAGACTTTTTATACCCAGACGCAGGTGACCTGGGACTTGTCGCCTTACGCCACCGCTTTCGGGGTGTGGGTCGGGATCGATCCTAACCGATGCGATTCCACCGGGCATACCAACCTCAATTTTCTGGTCAAGCCGGTGACCTCCGGGGCCAACTCCCTCACGCTGCGCATCAAGGCCAAGGACGCCCGGGACAGCTATTTTTATAAAGACGAGACCGTGCCGGTGAACGCCTGGCAACGGGTGACGATTAATCTGGGGGACATGGTCCTGGAGTCCGGCGTGCCGCCCCTCACCCACCCCCTTAAGGCCATAGATATCGGCATTCCCGCGGCTCCGCCCAGCAATGGCAGTTTTTATCTTACCGACCTCAAGTTTGACGAGCATCTGACCTTTGCCGAGGCCCAGCGTCTGAGGGTGTTGGAATTCAAGATAGAGCAACAAGGCCTTGCTGGTCATGAGTGGTGGTTGGATGAGGTGGGGGTAAACCTGGAGGCCCAGGACCCTTATCCTTACGCGCCCCGGTTGGCCATTTCCCTGACCCCTTACGGCCAGAACCCCTGGCGCGGCCCTACCCTGGTGCATTACGCTCAGCCCCTGGCTCCCTACCTAATGGGAGCCCTGAACCTAGCCCAAAATTATCTTAACCTGCATCGGGACGCCCAGGATGAGTTTAACCGGCGCTATGGAGGCCTTAAAGGGCCGATAATCCCGGTGCACACTAGAAATGATGTGGAAAACATCGCCCTGTGCGGCGAGGAAAACTTCGGCTCCTTCTGCTGGTGGCCAAGGTTTAGGGATTACGACAAGGTGGTGGGCTTCTGGCATTTCAATGAGGGTTTGGGCGACGCCTCCGACCACGGCCATGGACTGACCTTAAATGGCGGCGGAGAGACGGCCTATACCACCGGGGTCTGCCAGCCGGGGCACACCGCGGTGGCTCTGGACGGCAGCCATTACTTGAGCCACGATGACGACCCGGACCTGAACATGGGAACCGAAGATTTTACGGTGGAGATATTGTTCAAGACCGCCGCGGCCGGGGCCATGACCCTGCTGGCCAAATATACCGGCAACCGGGGCTACCGGCTGGGCCTGACCTCCTCATCTTACCTCACCGCCACGGTGGGGGACGGCGCCCATACCGCCACGGTCACCGGGGGCCTGGCGCTGAACGACGGCGCCTACCATCTGGTGACCCTGTGCTTTACGGCCAAGCAGGCCGAGGGCCTGCAACTTTATGTGGACGGTGTTCCGGAAGGGGCCTCCCAAAGCAACACGGCCCTGGGCGATATCTCCAATGCGGCCTGGCTGGCGGTAGGGGCGGACAGCGCCGGGGAAAATATGGCCACCGGGGCCGTGGACCTGGTCAGGATTCATCAGGGCCGGGCCTTGCCGGCATCGGAGATTGCTGGCATCTGGGGCATCATTCAGGGAAACCAGAACGGCTCCGCCTATCCCGAGGCAGGCGGCGCCCTGGGGCAGTTCTGGGCCTTTATGCGCCTGGCGGAGTATTTTTATGTGAGCAACGACGGTGCGGCCTGGGAGGTTTTACAGAACTGGCTCGCCTGGATCGACGCCTACGGGGCGCCGGAGGGTCCGGGGTGGAAATTTCCCCAGAATTTCTCGGAGTTCGGCTTCACCTACGGCTCCTATGACCCTGGCGCGGCCGCGGCCGTGGCCCTGGGCTGCCTCTATATCTATCTCAGGAACGGCCATGATACCGCGGCCACCTGGGCCAGGCGCCTTCTGGACGATCTTCGGGAAAACCGGCAGGACCAGGATTTTGGGGGTTACAAAAGCGACTACCACCACGCGTGGCTCAATGCCCTGGTGCTGCGGGCCTTCGGGCTGGCGGTGAACGGCCGGGCCGGCCAGGCTTACACCTTTGCCGCGCGCCCGGAGGATCAGACCCATTTTGAGGCCCTGCTGGCCTGGACCTTCTCCCATGCCGGGGATGTAAAACCCAACCTCCTCAATGCCGAGCTGATTCCTTTCATGTATGCCGAGGCCGCGGACGCCTGGGAGTACGCGCCCCATTATATCTGCCTGCGCCAGATGGGCTCCCTGGAAGGGGTGGTGTCCATGGCGGCCGCGGCCCTGGAGTACGCCGTGGCCTGGGGCGACTGGACCTGGTTTAAGCGCCTGCTCAACTTCATCCTCTCAGATGACCTGGTGGTGCTGACCGCCTCGCAAATCCGGTCTTTTACGGTGGCCTACGACCAGGCCGGACTGAAAAACCTGGTGCGGGTGCGTTATGCCGACTACGACCGGGACGACGGCAAATATGCCGAGGCCCGGGAGGCAACGGCCATCAGCGCCTGGGGAGAGCAGGGGGTGGACCTGGATTTCCGCTACGGCGGGCCGGTAATTTTAGAGAATCCCGAGACGGCCCAGCTTCTGGCTTCCCGCCTGCTCAAGCGCCTGGCCACCCCCTGGGAGCTGGCGGAAGTGGAGACCTGGCTGGAGGGGCTGAGAATAGAACTGGGGGATACGGTGGCGGTGTCCTCGGACTTCCACGGGTTGGAGCAGGCAGAGTTCACCGTGTTCGGCAAGGACGTGGACCTGGGACGCCGCCTGGTCAGCTTAAGCCTGAGCCGACCCTTTGACTGCTCCTGGGCTTTCGCGGTGGACACCCCGGACCCTGACCACGAGGCCTACGCCATCGACCAGAACAGCCCCTACGACACAAACTGGATTAACCGGGCGTATGCCGGATGATTGTAGAGATATTTGGGGGAGGGGGCTAAGGGCCGGTGGCCCTTACCCCCTCCCCCAAATCCCCACCCCCAATCCCTTATGGGTTTTTGTTGGGTCGGGAAAGTCGGGGCCGGCGGCCCCGACTTTCCCGACCCCCATAAAGGGGGTTGGGAGGGGAGTTTGAGGGGAGGGTGG
>JAUXZG010000088.1 GCA_030694005.1 Desulfobaccales bacterium
ACAAAATTATAAGGTGGCCAGGGACCGCTCAGCAACAGCCGGGCCGACTCGGTCTCGGTGAGATGCCGGAAGGCCTGGCGAAAAGACTCCACAGCCGGGCGCGGCACCAGGAAATACAGGGAGAGCAAGGGTAGGCGGGGCGAAGGAGCTTCCGTCTTGGATTTGACAAACAGCCCGGCGAACTGGGCCAGGCAGCGAGCCGCCGCCTGGCGATACTCGTTGGTCCAGCGGTCCTGGTGGTCATAATGGGCCTGGCGGGCCGTCAGGTAGGCCAACCCCAGGCGGCCCGGCGGCGCCGCGGGAGCCGGGGGACGAGGCCCGGCCACCTCCCGGCTACCTTCCGGGCCGCCGGGGGTCACCGCAGCCCAAGGCCCGGACGGCAGCAAGACCCGCAGCCCCATCTCCACGCAGCCCTCCAGTTCCTGGAGCAGGGCCTCATAATGGGCGCCTTGGGCGCTCAACATCTCAATGACCTGGGATTCCTGCTCCACCACGCAGCCGTAACGCATGGGGACCACGGTGCCCCGCCGGTGGTAGGAGAGCACCACCCGCTCATAGGCCCGGACCCTAAGAAGGTCCGGGGCCAGGTCCGCCCGGTTAACCCTGGAGACGGCCGCGCTCAAGCGCCGATGCGCCACCTGGTATACCGGTCGCTTCCCTATCCCCAGTAGGGTTCCTGATAATTCCGTCCCGGGATTATGGCAGATGCAATAGAACAGGCAGCTCATGCCTCGGACTCCAGGTCCAGGGCAGGACAAAAACTATAGGGCGGCCAGGGACCGGTGCATTCGAGCACCAGGCCGTGCTCCCCGTAACCGCGGTTGGCCTCTTTGATGCGGGCCTGAAAACCGGGTACGGTCTCTTCGGGCACCAGGAAGGCCCAATTCAAGACCATATCGTTATCACTGCCGGTGGCTTCCCGGGAGAGCAATCGCCGTTCCCGGACATCCGCAGCATAATCCCGGAGGTCGGTCCACAGCTTCCGGCAAATCTCTTGCAACCACTGCTGCAATTCTTGGTCACAGGCAGCCCGCAGGCGCTGCTCCTGAAAATAACGCTTCCCCGGCGACAAGGCCTCCAGGCGTTCCGCCTCCCGGGCCTGCGTGAGGGAGAACAGTTTCTCTTTGGCACCACACCGGTCCAGCATCCCTTTGACGGCCCATTCCTCCGAACCCGTGATGCGTTCCAGGAACCCGGCGATGGCGTCATGGTGGCGCTTCAAGACCTTTTCCAGGTTGGCCCATGACGAAAAGATGGTGCCGAACCGGGTCGGCAGCACCGGAGAACGCCGCATCACCCCGGCCACCACCTCTTGATGGCGGATGACGCGAGGGCCGATCCAGGTCAGGTCCCGCAGCCGTTCTTCCGCCTCCGGCCCGCAGAAATCCTCCAACGGCACCGGACTCCAGACCGCGGCAAGATCCTGAAAGCCAGCCACCTCCAGCGGGCTCTGGCCATCCAGCCCCTTGCCCTCCAGGGGCAGGGTGGGCAGTCGGCTTAACCGGGCCAGGCAGAATAAGTAGAGCCCCTCTGACATCGCCTCTAAACCCCTAATCCCTTGGCGTTCTTGGCGTCTTTGCGTGATTCCTCACGCCAAGGCGCAAAGGCGCAAAGAGAATGGTCTGACCGCTTCCTGTTAATCCCCCTGCCCTCCCAGCATCTCCTGCAGGGCTGCTTCCAGGTCGGCGGGCAGGATGAGCACCTTGTCCTTCCCGGCGCCCTCCTGGGCGATTTCCGCCTCCACCGCCCGGCGCACCGCCGTGAGCGCCGCCTTGTTGCACACCGAGGCGATCTCCGCGCCGCTCAAGCCCTCGGTGCGGGCCGCCAGGCTCTCGGCGCTAATGCCCTCGGCCAGGGGTTTCCCCCGCAGATGGACCGCAAAGATCTCCTGGCGTTCCTGTTCGTCGGGCAGGGGGATCTCCACGATTTCGTCGAAGCGCCCCGGCCGCAGCACCGCGGGGTCCATGATGTCCAGGCGGTTGGTGGCCCCCAACACCAGCACCCCCTTCAATACCTCGATGCCGTCCAGTTCCGCCAGAAACTGGCTCAGGACCCGTTCGGAAACATGGGAATCGGAGCCGCCCATCCCCCGGACCGGCAGGAGGGCCTCGGTCTCATCCAGGAAGATGATGCACGGCGCCGCCTGCCGGGCGGTCTTGAATATCTCCCGCACGCCCCGCTCGGATTCGCCCACATACTTGGACATCAGGGCCGGCCCCTTCACCGAAATAAAATTCACCCGGCTTTCAGTGGCGATGGCCTTGGCCAGCAGGGTCTTGCCGCACCCCGGCGGCCCGGACAGGAGGATACCCTTGGGGGGCTTGATGCCCGCCCGTTTGAAGATGTGGGCATATTTCAAGGGCCACTCCACCGCTTCCTTGAGGCGCTCCTTCACCGCCCTGAGGCCCCCCACGTCCTCCCAGCGCACATCCGGGACCTCCACAAACACCTCCCGGATGGCCGACGGCTCCACCTCCCGAAGCGCGCCCAGGAAGTCGTCCATGTTCACTTCCAGTTGGGCCAGTTGCTCGTAGGGGATGGTGGCCAGGCCGTAATCAATGTCGGGCATGAGGCGGCGCAGGCAGATCATGGCCCCTTCCCGGCACAGGGCCTCCAGGTCGGCCCCCACGAAACCGTGGGTGATCTCGGCCAGGTGGCTCATGTCCACGTCTTCGTTCAGGGGCATGCCCCGGCTGTGGATCTCCAGGATATCCAGCCGCCCGTAGCGGTCGGGGATGGGGATGGCGATCTCCCGGTCGAACCGCCCCGGCCGCCGGAGCGCCGGGTCCAGAACATTGGGGATGTTGGTCGCGGCAATGACAATGACGTTCTGGCGCTTGGTGAGGCCGTCCATCAAGGCCAGGAGTTGGGCCACCATCCGTTTTTCTACGTCCCCGACGACAGTTTCCCGCCGGGGGGCGATGGAATCTATCTCGTCTATGAAGATAATGCTGGGTCCCTTACGGCCGGCCTCCTCAAAGATCTTGCGCAGGTGGGCCTCGGACTCGCCATAGAACTTGTGCACCACCTCCGGGCCGCTCACCGAGAAAAAGTTGGCCTCGGTCTCGTGGGCGATGGTGCGGGCGATGAGGGTCTTGCCGCAGCCGGGAGGGCCGTGGAGCAAGACGCCCTTGGGGGCGTCGATGCCCAGGCGCTCGAACAGCTCGGGGTAGCGCAACGGCAGCTCGATCATCTCCCGGATGCGCTGGAGTTGGGGCTTGAGGCCGCCGACGTCCTCGTAGGACACCGCCGGCCGGCGGGTCTCGGGGGCCCCGGCCTTGCCGATCACCAGGGTGGTGGTGGGGTTGATCAGCACCGGCCCCCGGGGGGTCAGGGCTTCTACCTTGAAATCGGCGGTGCGGCTGCCGAACAGGGTGGCCCGGATGCGGTCCCCCTCCAGCACCGGCAGGCCGTCCAGGAGGCTGCCGATGTACTGCAGATCCCGTTCCTGGGGGGTGATATTGATGGGAGTAAGAACCACCCGTTCGGCCGGGCGGCAGGCGATCTTCTGCACCTGCACGAAGTCATCGATCCCGGCGCCGGCGTTTTCCCGGCTGATGCCGTCCAGTTGCACCCGGGACCGGCCCCGCAGTTCCTTGTAGGCGGGCATGGCCTTGCAAACCGTTTTCCGCTTACCGGCGACCTCGACGATGTCGCCGATGGCCACCTGGAGTTTTTCCAGGTCTTCCGGCCCCATGCGGACATAGGCTCGACCCACGTCTTTACTCAGGGCCTCCGTCACTTTCAGCTTGAACGGCGCGTCGTCGGATTTTATCATCAACCTTCCCCGGGCGTGACTAAAGGGTGCACTTGATCTCCAGGATGCCGTTGTTGCAGGAAACTTCCATCTTTTCTTTAGGATAGCTCCGAGGCAAGAGGATCTCTTTGCGGTACTTTTTATCCTTTTTCTCGGCGTAAATGGTGAGCAGGTCATCCTGGACCTCCAGGCGCACGTCTTTAGTGCTGATCCCCGGAAGCTCGCCAACGATCAGGATGTGATCTTTTTCTTCAAAGACGTCCACGATGGGCTCCCGAATCTCCTGGACCGTGGTCTCCCCGGTCCGGGCGTCTCTCCGGACATTGCCAAAGGGTTCCACCTTGACCCCTTTTTCTCCTTTTTCCCCCAGGCCCACTTTCACGGAGAAACCATAGACCCCTTTCAGGTCCTTTTGTTGAAATTCTCCGCTTTTCTTGAGCTGTTCCCCTTTTTCGGCCAGATCGCCCAGCTTCTCGATGAGGTCCGCCAGCCCTTTGAAGACCCCTCCGAAGCCGGATACCTCACCGCTGCCCTTTTTTTTAGTCATGACTTCCTCCAGATTGGTTAATCCCGAACTGCTTCAACTTAGTATGTATAGTCTTATAATCTATCTGCAATAGCCGTGCCGCCTTGGCTTTGTTCCCCCGGGTATGTTTCAGGACCTGGAGCAGGACTTCCCGTTCTACGGTGACCACGCTGCGGTGCACGATCTCACGGAGGGACAGTTCGTTCCAGGGGGTTCCCTGCACCCTGGGAGTGAAGGCCAATCCCGGCACCGGAGCACGCTTGATGTCAAGATGTTTCTCGGTGATGATGTCGTCGGCCAGGAGCATGGCCCGCCGGATGACGGAGCGGATCTGCCGCACGTTCCCCGGCCAGTTGTAGGACAGCAGGGCCTCGAGGCAGTATTCGGAAAATCTCTGGACGTTCTTGTGCAATTCTTTATTGGTGAGGTCCAGGAATCGTTTGGCCAGGTAGGGGATGTCGTCTTTGCGTTCCCTGAGAGGCGGAATGGTGATGGTAAATTCATTCAGGCGAAAGTATAGGTCACCGCGCATCTGTCCCGATTCCACCAGTCCCTGGAGTTCCTGGTTGCTGGCGGTGAGCAGGCGCACATCGATCTTGATAGGCTTGGTGGCCCCCAGGCGCAACACCGCCTTCTCCTGCAGGACCCGCAACAACCTCGTCTGGGACCCCAGGGGCAGGTTGCCGATCTCGTCCAGGAACAGGGTGCCTCCCTGGGCCGCCTCGAATTTCCCGGCCTTGGGCGCCACGGCCCCGGTGAAGGCCCCCTTTTGGTAGCCGAAGAGTTCGCTCTCGATGAGGGTTTCGGGGATGGCCCCGCAATCCAGGGGAATAAAAGGGGCACCGGCGCGGCGGCTCAGTTTGTAAATGGCCCGGGCCACCAGTTCCTTGCCGGAGCCGGTTTCGCCCTGGATGATGACGCTGAAGTCCGATTGGGCCACCCGGTTCACTTCCCGGATGATGCGGGTGACGGCATCGCTGGGGCCCATCATTTCCCTAAGACCGGCGTCCCCCAGGGCATGCTGGGAGCAGGATTTGCGCCGGCGCTCCCGTTCGGCCAGGGCGGCGCGCACCACCCGGATCACTTCCGCGTGGTCAAAGGGTTTGGCCAGATAATCGAAGGCCCCGGCCCGCATGGCCGCCACCGACGCGGGAATCTCGGCATAAGCGGTGATCAGGACTACCGGCAGTTCTGGCTCCATTTCCTTGACCCGCTTCAATACTTCCATGCCGTCGATGCCGGGCATCTTGACGTCCAGCAGCAGCATATCGGGCATTTTCATGGGGACCATCTGCAGGGCCGTCTCCCCGTCGTGAGCCACCATATTCGTCAACCCTTCTTTTTCCATGAGGGCGGAGAGCATCATGCTGATATCACGGTCATCATCTACGATGAACACTCGGACTCTGTTTGGGTCCATATTTTCTCCGGGTTCAACGAGGCCGGTGGAGCGGATAGATTACCTTGACGTCCTGGTGGAGGTATCTTTCCAAAGAATGGAGCATCCCCAGGAAGAGGATGCCGGTCTCGCCTGGTTTGAGAGTGTCGTTAATGCGCTGGGCAATAAAATGATCCCGGCGCTGCAGCAGGGCTTCGCTCAAGGCCCGGCGGTGCGCCGCCACCCCGGCCGCCCGGGGTGGGCGGGCCGTTAGGGATTGCTTGGCCAACTGGTACTCCTGCACCAACAGGTCGCCGGATTCGGTCCCCATGAGGGTGGCCCCCTGGGCCATTAAGCGCAGCAAAAGTTGATAGTTGCGGCTGCCGGCCCGGGCCAGTTCCGTGACGATCTCCGCCTCCCCCCCGCCCACGGGCAAGCCGTCCTGGTACAGCCGGACCCGGTCAAAGGACAGGGACAAAGCGTCGATGACCCGTTCGATTTCTGTCCAGATCTTATCTATGGCCGCCGTCTTGCGGGACAACCCCGGGCGTCCCACCTTCTCCAGGGTCGCCCGCACCACCGATTCCTGGAGCGCGCCCATATCAGCCTGGGTATGGATGATAGGGATGTAAATCAAAGTCCTGGAAAAGCCACCTGGGTCCGAGGGTGGTTCCATCCGGTTACCAGGATGACGCTGGTTAGCGGGCATGAAATTCCATCATCTATCTGCTACTCCCCCTCCCGAGGACCGATGGGTTCATATAACTCACCTGCCACCCGGTGAGGAGGAGTAGGAGAATAATTTCCTATTATCAGTAAGTTGACCGCCGTCTTGTTTCCCAGATCGATCTTGCCCGGCAACATTCTAATCGGCATTCCAGAAATTTTCTTAAAAAATTAATCACGTGGCCAGAGGAGTCTTCTTCGCCGATCCCCCTTCCCAACAGACCGCTTCGTCGGTGGTGACCTGCCCCCCAAAAACTGGTCCACATTTTATATTAGAGTGGTGGGGCGGAGGGAGGCAGAAGGATGAGCCGGAAGCGTTATACGCCGGAGCAGATCATTGGGGTGTTGCGGGAGGCGGAGGTGGCCTTGGCCCAGGGGCAGACGGTGGGCCAGGTCTGCCGTGCAGGGGGAATTGCCGAGCAGACCCTCCCCCGCCGGCGCCGGGAATATGGCGGGCTAAAAATAGAGCAGGCGAAGCGGTTGAAGGCCCTGGAACCGGAGAATGCCCGGCTCAAGCGAGCCGTAGCTGATCTCACCCTGGACAAGTTGATCTTGCAGGAGGCAGTCAAGGGAAACTTCTGAGCCCTTCCCGTCGCCGGGAGTGTGTCGACCAGGTGCGACAGGCGCTAAAGGTGTCAGAGCGTCGAGTCTGCCGAGCCATCGAGGTAGCTCGGCGTTTGGGATCAGACGAGGTGCTGTATTGCCTGACGGAACTGTTTGTTACCCGAGGTCAGTCCGATTATCTCCGCGCGGACAACGGGCCGGAGTTTACCGCCAGGGCGGTTCGGAAGTGGTTAAGCCGAGTAGGGGTCAAAACGCTTTACCTTGAACCGGGCCGTCCCTGGAAGAACGGTTACAACGAGAGCTTCAATGGGAAGCTGCGTGATGAGTTGCTCAACCGGGAGATTTTCTACACCTTGAGGGAGGCCCAGATCCTGATAGAGCGCTGGCGGCAGGAATATAATACGGTAAGGCCCCGCAGTGCTTTGGGTTATCGGCCCCCAGCACCCGAGCCCATGGAGGTGATTCCCGGAAATCCTAGCTACGCCAGGCTCCGCCAGGATCTCTGGCTTGACTTGACCCCCATCCTAACTTAAAACTTGGGACAACTACTGGGGGCAGCTCACACGCTCTTCAAGGTAAAAAAAGCTTGCTTTTTTGTTAGAACAATGGTATTTAAAATGTCCTTTAACCCCACTGTTTAAATTACCAACCCATACTTTTGGGCCCCTTTAACCCTTAACCAAGGAGGGTTGCCATGCGGATAAATACACTGATGTGTATGGGGCTTCGGGTATGGCCTCCCCAATGGACCATTAGCAGTAAATCAGTCAGCGACAAAGCGGTGTTGAAGGGTGTCAAGTTCATCGTCGCGACGAACTTTTTAAGAATTGATGTTGAACATAACATGATCCCCAATTTTGGTATAATTTTAGTGGAAAAGGACGTCCGAGGACCCCTTTTCCACAGACTAAAAGAGAATATTGGCAGACCATTGGCGGAGATAGGAGATTTAGAGATAGATTATAAGCTTGACCAGAAGGAGGGAGGCCCTATCCAACCAACAATGGGCTGATCAGGCTACGTAGTTGATTCCTGGGTAGGGTTTCTTTCTGGGTTCCCTCTGTATCACCTCTGCAGTCTCTCCAAGGTTTTCGGTTCGGGCCGCGGTCTTGAAAACCTCCGACCGACAGGTGCTAAGTTCGGCTCTTAGTCTCATGTGGGTTCGAATCCCGCCCCAGCAGCGCTTCGGCCAGATGAGCAGGTACCTGGCATTTTTGGAAATCTAGATATCTTGCCCAAACCGAAGCTTCTTAAAAATTCCAAATCCTATTGCTAGCCCTTTAATTTTGGTTATGGGAAGGGTATGTGGGGAAGAGCGGTCAGAGGGGGCCGCTAGGCTCTTAGCTCCTCTCTCCCATCTTTCTCCTGGCCATTTTCGCGGCCAGGCGGATGGCGGCTTTGAGCGAGCCGGGGTGGGCCTTACCCGTGCCGGCCAGGTCGTAGGCGGTGCCGTGGTCCACGGAGGTGCGGATGATGGGCAGCCCTAAGGTGACGTTCACGGCATCCATAAAATGCAGGAGTTTTAGGGGGATCAGACCCTGGTCGTGGTACATGGCGCAGATGGCGGCGAACTGACCCTGGCGGTGCCGCCAGAACAAGGTGTCGGCCGGGAATGGGCCGTCCACCGCCAGGCCCTCAGCCTGGGCCTTAAGCACCGCCGGGGCGATGATTTCTTCTTCTTCCCGGCCGAATAAACCCCCTTCCCCGGCGTGAGGGTTAAGGGCCGCCACCCCCAGGCGGGGCGAGGCCAGGCCGAAATCTGCGGCCAGGGCCTTACAGGTGAGGCGAAAAAGGCGGAGCAGGCCTGCCTGGCTAAGACGGCTTGGCACCTCGGCCAGGGCGCAGTGAATGGTGGCCAGGACCACCCGAAAGTCTTCACCGGCCAGCATCATGGCCACCTCCGGGGCGCCGGTTCGAGCCGCCAGCAGTTCCGTATGGCCCGGGTAGGCATAGCCGGACAGGTTCATGGCCGTCTTGCTGATGGGACCGGTGACTATACCGGCCACCTCGCCTTTCAGGGCCAAGTCCGTGGCGGTGAGGATGTAGGACACCATGGCCGCGCCCCCGGCCGCAGTGGGGCGTCCGTATTGCAAATCCTCCGGGGCCAGATGGGACAGGGCCATAACATCAAGGGTCCCCGGCTCATAACGCCCGCTTTGGGGATGGTCTGTCACCTGAATTTTATGCCCCGGGGCCAACTGCCCCCGGGCCCGCTCTAATGCCGGCAGGTCCCCCAGCACCAGGGGGCGGCAGACCTGATAAATAAGCGGGTCGGAGAGGGCCAGGACCATAAGCTCCGGCCCCACCCCCACCGGGTCCCCCATGGTCAGGGCCAGGATGGGCCTAAGGCTTGTTGCCGCCATAAAATTTCCCTCAGGTCACTGACCTACCTTAAAGAAAGGTGTTTTAAGTTACTTGTATATCTGATAACCCAAAATTAATAAAGCCGCCTGGCGGCGGCCTGGCGGCTAACAAGGTGTTAGTAAGGCCAGGGGGGGGCAAGGAGGTTCAAGACCCCCGGCCCTCCTCACAAAAAAATTTCCCACCCTCTCCCTACTGGGTCGCCCGCTGTTGGGTCTTCATTTTGTTCAGGAGGGACTCGAAGGATTGGCTCCTGATCACCTGGGCGAACTGGGTTTTATAGTTGTCCAGGATACTGACCCCGTCCACATTAACATCGTACAAGAGCCAGCCCTGCTGTTGGCGGCGCATGAGGTAATCCACCGGGATGGTCTCATTGGCGCGCACGATGGTGGTATTAACCCGGGCCTGCCCGTTTTCCCGGTGTCCCTGGTGGTACTTGATGGTTTCCTGTTTGAGGAAGTTCAGGACCATGCGGGTGTAAGAATCCTGGAACAGATAGCCGAAGGTGTTCACGAAGTCCTGGCGTTGGGCCGGGTTAAGGCGGTCGTACACCGGGCCCAACGAACTTTTGGCCATCAGGGGAAAGTCGAAGCTCTTTTGGATAACCCGGCGGATTTCCCGGGCCCGGGCCGGGCCGGCCAGGGCCGGATTGTTTTGAATGGCCATCACTTGACCCAGAATGCCCCGCACATAATCGCTGGGGCCCTCGGCCCAGGCCAGGGTGCCATAAACCCCTAAGGCCGTTAGGGCCAGGCTAATGATCCAGAGGCGTTTCTTCACGTGGTCCTTTCCTGGGCGGATGATGCCCCCACCAGCCCAGGCCCATGGTGGGGCTGAAGGCGGGTTTGCGCTTGTACTCCCTCTTCTCTACCACCCGCAGAACGGCCGGCAGAACGGTCAAGGAGGCCAGCAACACGCTGAGGCTGCCCACGGTGGCCAACAGACCCAGGCTGAAGACCCCCCGGTGCCCGGAGATCATCAGGCTGCCGAAGCCCACGGTGGTAGTCAAGGCCGCCAGGGCCACCCCTTTGGCGGTGCTGGCCGGCAAGGTGATGCCTCGGGTGGACTCCTCCAACTGCCAGCGCACCAGGATAATTATACCGAACTCAACTCCTTCTCCCAAGATCAAAGGTAGAAAGAGGACATTGGCCTGATTGAAGGGGAGGTTAAGGAGCCACATCATACTCAGGGTCAGACCAGTCCCCACAAACAAGGGAACCAGGGTCAGCAAGGTCAATTTCAGGCTCCGAAAGAGCAGCAGAAGCATTAAAGTAACGGCCGCCAGGGCCATGCCCGCAGCCCACAGGCAGGCATGGTGGAACGCGGAAGTGAAGGCATATAGGAGCACCGGGTCCCCCACGGCATTGGGGTCGATACTCCAGAGGTCCTTAACGAAGCGGCTCAGCGGTTCAAAATTCCAGATGTCCTGGGAGGGAAACACCCGGAGGAGAAAAGTCCCCTGGGGACTGATGAAGCGCTGGCGCACCGCCTGGGGGAGATCCTCCAGGCGGGGCGGGGCGGAGAACACATTGGCGCGGATGAGGTCTAATTTTTCTTTCAGGTCCGCGCCAAAGGCCCTCTCGAACGCGGCCAACCGGAAAGCCGCCTGTGGATGGTGGTCCGAGTTAAGCAGAGGAATGACCCGGCCCAGAAGCAGATGGGCTTCTGTTAACTGCTCTTTGGTGGCGGCGCTTTCCGTATCCCCGGCGTTTTCCTGGGCCTGGGCCACTTTGAATTGAATGCGGCCCAACACCCCGGCCAGCTCTTCCGGGGTGGACGGGGAGGGGAGGGCGGCCGGCAAGTCGGCCTGGGCAAAGAGGGGTTTAAGTTCCTGAAGTATGGGGCGCTTGGCTTCCACCTCGTTGGGCAGAAAGGATAACACCGATTCCACATGAGAAACCGTGTCCAGCTTTTTTAAGGCCTTGCTCCTGGCCTCCAACTCCTTAAGGGAGGCGGTGGCCATGGCGCCGTAGGAGGTGGAATACTGGGAACCTTTGAAGAGTTTGTGCTCCCATACCACCGATTCGGTGTTTTGATTCTGCAGGTGCAAGGGATTCAAATCAAAGGACACCCGGGACAGGCTTAGGGCCCCCAAGACCATGATCACCAGCCCCAGGCCCACAAAGAGGCCGGGCCGTTTCAGGGTCAGGGAGAGAAAAGGTTGGGGGTGCCCTAGACAGTCCTGAGTCACCTGGGCGGGGGGACACCTTTCGCTGACCATCACCAGGATTGGGACCAGTATCAGGGTGGCCGCCAACATCACCAGGACGCCCAAAGTGAGGATCAGCCCCAATTCCGCCAAGCCCTTGAAACCCGTAAATACGAGGGGCAAAAAAGAGACCGCCGCGGCCATACCGGCGTAAATGATCCCCGGCGCGGCCCGGCGGAAGGTGCAGCCCAGGGTTTCCAGGGTGCAGCCGCCATGCTGGGCCTCCTCTTCTTCCAGGCGGCAGAACCAATGGACCCCGTAATCGATGGTGATCCCCAACATTAAAGGGACAAAGATCATGGAAAGGAGATTGAGGTGGCCGACCACCAGGGTAACCACCCCGAAGGTCCAACACAGGCCGATGACCAGTACCAGCACCTCCACCAGGGGGCGTTTCAGGCTGCGCAAAAAGACGATGAGGAGCAGCATCTGGCCCAGAAGGGACAGCCAGGTCGCCAGGGTGATGTCCTTTAAGGCGCTGCTCATTTCGTCCGCTTCCAGGGCCGCCGGGCCGGTCACTCCCACCTTGATTTCCGGGAAGCGGGCCTTGACCCGGGCCACCACCTCTCTAAGCAGGCTCAGGTCCCGGGCCGTGGTGGAGTAACCGTCTTCTTGCGGAGTGACCAAAAAGATCAGGTATTTGTCGTTTTCGGTAAAAAAATAGCCTTCGGCGTCTAAATCAGCCAGCTCTTTGGGGAAAAAGGTATTGAAGGGGGAGACATAGGGGGGGCTGCCGGCCAATTGCAGCGCTAGCTGTTTAAGAGAGGCATTTAATAGAGAAAGATCCGGCAGCTTCTCTTCCTCTTTATCGGTTTTAAGGAAATCGGTGAACAGGTGGCCGATCATGGCCCGGGTGATCTCCTCATTAACCGCCTGGTAAAACCGGGTAATGCTGGGGTCGGCGGTAAGGGCCGCCAACACCCGGCGCTGGGTGAGAAGCTTTTCCTTTAAGTCAACAAGCTCTTTGGGTTCCAAATAGAGAAAGGCCCAGGGTTTGAAGCGGTCCGGGTCCAGGCGATAGAAGATGTCCGGGAAACGGTCCGGGTAGCGGCCTAGTTCGGCGGCCAGGGCGTCGGCGAACTGAACGGAGCGCTTAGGCTGGCCGTTTTCCACCACCACCACCAGCGAGTCCCGGGAGCCGAAATCCCGGTCCATCTGTTCGCCCAGGGCGATAAGACGCTGGTCGCTGGCCACCAGGTCGCTGCGGTTGGTGCGGATGCCCAGGTGGCCGAGGGTATAATAGACCCCCACCGCCGCCAGCAGCAGGGCGACGGCGATGGTGGGCCAAGCGCACCGGCGCAGGCCCCGCATCAAGGCCAGACAGGCAGGCCGCAATTTATCGTGATTCGGCAATACGGTTCCTCAGCGGTGAATCAGGGATGACGGAAAAAATGGCGGGCAAGAAGCGGTTCCCCCAGTACCTAACCTTTCTCCAGTCCAGGAAGGCGGATGCCGGCGGGAAAATTTTTCCTGGACGGGGTCCCCCTTACCCCTTAATAACCTGACTCAACTTAAGTTATTGATTAAATGGGATAAGTCAAGCATAATCTCCCCCTCGGTCCCTGGACAATCTTCCCTGATTAATTCGGACAACTTTGCTAGTCCATGAATTTTGCTTTATAAGCTTGATTGCGACAGGATGATAATTATCAAGAGAGTAAACCTCTAATACCATTATGCCATCAAAGAGGTAATATTACCTGTAGCCACAGGCTTTAGCCTGCGCAGGTGGTCTCCAGTTGTAGGGGCGGGGTTTCCCCGTCCCAAATTGGCCGCGGCCGGATAACCGTAAGGCCGGGGAGACCCCGCCCCTACTTTTTTCCCCTGGCCCCAACCTTAAGCTCGCCATAATTTTACCCCCCTTGAACCGGCTCAGGCTGAAGGTCCTGGCAGAAAAAGCTTGTTTTTGGGAATATTCTTGGCTATTTTTTATAAAAAATAGCGCTTTTTTTTCTTTAAGGAAGGAAGGGGTGGTTGTCTAAAGAATTCTAACCCCACACCCATTAGGTCTAGCGCTTATGAAGGGTAAAAAACCTGACCATGGTCGGGGGACCGCCCTGGCAGAAAGCCCGGCCGCGGCCGGGGTGCAGGTCAAAGGGCGCCTCTGGCTGGAAAAGGACGGGGAAACTTTCTTGAGCTGGGGCCGGGTGGTGCTTTTAGAGCGCATCCGCGACCTGGGTTCCATCGCCGCCGCAGCCCGCTCCCTGGGTATGGCCTACAGCCATGCCTGGTCGTTGGTGGCCTCCATGAACCGCCTGGCGGGCCAGGACCTGGTGGGCCGCACTTTCGGCGGCCGTAAGGGGGGCCGGGCCTGGCTCACTGACGCGGGCGAAGACGCCATAAACCAGTTCTGGCATCTGGTGAACGACTTTCGCGACTGGCTTAACACCCAGAATCCCTAAGGACTATCAGCATGGGAAACCAGTACCAAAATCCCCCAAAATCCCCCTTTACCAAAGGGGGACTTAATTCCCCCCTTTCTTAAAGGGGGGTAGGGGGGATTTTTTCTCCCCCGCGGTGGGTAACCCAATGGTACTGATCGTTTAATAACGCAAAGGCAAAGGGGGGAAAGATGTCTTTACTAAAAATTTTTTTAGGGCTGACTTTAGTCTTAGCCATTTCGTCACCTTACAGTGTATCCGCCGAAACCCGCATCCGCTGCGCCTCCACCACCAGCACCCAAAATTCCGGACTGTTCGACTATCTTTTGCCCATTTTTGAAAAAAAGACCGGCATCAAGGTGGACGTGGTGGCGGTGGGCACCGGGGCCGCCATTGAGATCGGCAAAAGGGGCGACGCCGATGTGGTCCTGGTGCACGCTCCGGAACTGGAGTTAAACGCGGTCCAGGAAGGATTTTTTATAAATCGCCAGGAGGTCATGTACAACGATTTTGTCATCATCGGCCCGGCCAATGATCCCCTAAAGATCAAGGGCCTGAAGTCTGCCACCCAGGCCTTTCAGGCGATCGCCGCCAAAGCCCATGCTTTCGCCTCCCGGGGCGACAAGTCCGGCACCCTTACCAAAGAGCTGGCCATCTGGAATCGGGCGGGCCTTGAGCCCAAGGGGCAACCCTGGTATCTGGAGGTGGGCCAGGGCATGGAAAAGACCCAGAGGATCGCCGATGAAAAGCGGGCCTACACCCTCACCGATAGGGGCACCTGGCTGGCCACCAAAGATAAGGATAAGCTGGAAATGAGCGTGGTCCTGGAAGGCGACCCCCTCCTGTTCAATCAGTACGGGGTCATGGCGGTAAACCCGCAAAAGCACCCCCAGGTAAAGTATCCAGAGGCCAGGCAATTTGCCGACTGGCTCATCTCCCCGGAAGGTCAGCAGGCTATCGCCTCTTTTAAAGACAAACACGGGAACCAGCTTTTTATTCCCAATGCCAAATAATTTTAGGTTATGGAATCATTAATAGCCGGCCTGGCCGGGTCAACCATACTTGGCGTTAACCTTGTTGAGCTTTTGGGGATCATCTGGCTGTCGCTAAAAGTCTCCGTCTCTGCTTTGGCCATCGTCACTCTTGTCGGCCTCCCCCTGGCCGCGTTCCTGGCCCTGAAGAACTTTCCTTTGAGGGGCGCCGTCATCAACCTGTTTAATACCTTTATGGGCTTGCCGCCGGTGGTGGTGGGCCTTTTCCTTTACCTGATCCTTTCCCGCCGGGGGCTTCTGGGCTTTATGAATCTGCTCTACACGCCTGCCGCCATGGTGCTGGCCCAGACTATTTTGGCCTTTCCCCTGGTGGTCTCTCTCTCGCACGCCGCCCTGGTTAAGGTGGACCCCATTATCAGGCAGGCCGCCATGACGCTGGGGGCCACCTCCCGGCAACAGGCCGTAACCATCATCCAAGAGGCCAGATACGGCATTCTGGCCGGAGTGATGGCCGGACTGGGCCGGGCCACCGCCGAAGTGGGCGCCGTGATCATGGTGGGAGGCAATATTGCCGGTTACACCCGGGTAATGACCACCACCATCGCCCTGGAGACGGATAAGGGAAATTTTGCCCTGGCCATGGCCTTGGGAATAATCCTTTTGGCCATCTCCCTGCTTATCAACCTCGCCCTGCGCGCCGTGCAGAAGATGGGCCGGACAGAGTCAGGAATTATTTTATGGGATTAACCATAGAGGCCTCCCATATCTTTAAGGCTTATAACGGCCATGAGGTCCTGAAGGATTGTTCTTTTGTCTTTGACCGCGGCGGTGCCTACGCCTTGCTGGGTCCCAACGGCAGCGGTAAGTCCACTTTATTCAGAATATTGTCGCTTTTAGAAAGACCGGACCGCGGCCAGGTTAGATATCTAGAAAATGGCCGCTTTATCAGCGCTGACCTTAACTTAAGAAGAAGGATAACCCTGGTGCTGCCCCGCCTGGGCGTATTCAACACCACCGTTTTCCGAAATGCGGCCTATGGTCTGAAACTGAGAGGCTTGGCCAAAGGTGAGATCGAAGCAAGAGTTAATGAAGTTTTGGACATGGTAGGTTTAACGAAAAAAAGGTGGCAACCGGCTTTAGGGCTCTCCAGCGGCGAGACCCAGCGCCTGGGGCTGGCCCGGGCCCTGGCGATCAATCCCGAGGTTATTTTCTTAGATGAGCCCACCGCCTCCATTGATCCGGTAAATATCGAAATCATTGAGGAAATAATTCTAACAGTGAAAAGCCGGAGAGAAGCCACTATTATCATGATCACCCACGACCCCGGGCAGGCCCAAAGGTTGGGGGACCACCTGCTAGTCATGAAGAACGGCAAAATTATGGCAAGGGGTGTCTGAGGGCCGGGTAGGGCCCTTGGCCCCCTTTTCTTTTACTGGTTCCCAAGCTCTGCTTGGGAACCCCCTTGGATGCAAAGCTCCGCTTTGCCAGCTTATCCTCCGGGATAATATAATTCCTTTTGATACCTAGAGGTTGCCCAAGCAGAGCTTGGGCCGAATTTTCGTTCCCAAGCGCAGCTTGGGAACGAGTAAAGGGGTGTCTAAAGGCCGGGGGGCCTTGGGCACCCCCTTCCGGAAATTTATTTCCCAACCTTTAGACATAGATCAGAGGCGGGTTGTCGTTTTTGCGGGCCGCGATTTCGCCGATGACATAGCCTTTTTCGTTAAGTCCCTGGAGGCGCAGCAGCACATCGGCCACCAGCTCCTCAGCCACCACCACCACCAGCCCGATGCCGTTATTAAAGGTGCGCAGCATCTCCACTTCGGGGATGTTCCCTTTCTCTTTAAGGAAGCCGAAAATGGGAGGCGTGGGCCAGGAGTTCCGGTGGATCACCGCCTGGCACGATTTGGGCAGGATGCGGGGCACATTGTCCGTCAGACCGCCGCCGGTGATATGGCTGATGCCGCTTAGGGGAAAATCCCGCCGCAGATTGAGCACCGTCTCCGCATATATGCAGGTGGGTTTGAGGAGCTCAGCCCCCAAGGGACCGCCCAATTCCGGAATTTCGTCCTGGACTGAGTAGCCGTGGCGTTCCAGCAGCACCTTGCGCACCAGGGAGTAGCCGTTGGCGTGCAGACCGCTGGAGGCAATGCCGATGAGGCGGTGGCCCACGGCGATTTCCGAGCCGTCGATGATCTGATCCCGCTCCACCACGCCCACCACAAAGCCGGCCAGGTCATAGTCCCCAGCCTGATAGATGCCGGGCATCTCCGCGGTTTCCCCGCCTATCAAAGAGCATTGGGCCTGGCGGCACCCGGCGGTGATGCCTTCAATGATGCGGGTGGCGGTCTGAGTAGAGAGTTCTCCCATGGCTAAATAGTCCAGGAAGAACAGAGGCTTGGCTCCATGGACGATGATGTCGTTGACGCACATGGCCACCAGGTCGATGCCGATGGTGTCGTGGCGGTCCATGAGGATGGCTATTTTGATCTTGGTCCCCACCCCGTCGGTGGCGGAGACCAGTACCGGGTCGCGATATTTCTGCACGTCCAGGTGAAACAGGCCGCCAAAGCCGCCGATTTCCCCCAGAACCCCAGTGCGGTAAGTGGATTTCACCAGGGGTCGAATTTTTTGGATGAAGGCCTCGGCCTTGTCAATATCGACCCCGGCATTCTTATAGGTAAAGACTTCGGCCATACCCTTGTTCCCCCTCCAAGGATTTTGGGCCACTTAACCGGCTTTTGGTCTTAAAAAATCAGTCAGCCATTAAGCAGGGCGTTACATCTTATCCGGGTCGTGCCACGGATCTTGACAACTATCGCAAACCTTGGGCGTGGCCTTCCCTTCCAGGGCGGGTTGCCATTGACCACAAGCGGCACAGCGGATCTTTTGGCTACCCAGATGGTAATCCCCCCCCTCGATGCGAATCGCCTTGCCGTGCACCAGGGCGTCGGCCACTACTTTGCGAGCCCGGGCCAACATCCTGGTCACCGTGGGGCGAGACACCTGCATCTTCCGGGCCACCTCTTCCTGGGTCAGTTCCAGATAGTCCGCCAGGCGCAGGGCTTCCAGTTCATCCACGGTGATCACCGTGTGCTCCAGGACCCGCAGCGGAATCCCCTGGGGTTTGAAAAAGGTTACCCCCGGCTCCGCCTCTACCCAACGGTACTTTCTGGGTCTTCCCATCTCCTTCCTTCCCTCTTTTATGGTTATATTTTCCAAGCAAACTGTCAAGGATAAAGCTGGAAATTGCTGAGATAGCCCCCCAGCCATTGACGAACTGACAAAACCGGCTTATGCTTATGCCATTACCGGCCACATAAGGGGAAGTCGTGTTAACTCAAAAATACCGGGAGCAGGTGGAAGAAGGCGCGCGGTTTTTGGCGCCGCGCCTTGACATCACTCCGGAGTGGGGCTTTATCCTGGGCTCTGGCCAGCGACTGCTGGTAGGGCATCTAACAGAAAGGTGTTCCCTGCCTTACCAGGACCTCCCCCATTTTCCTAAAACCACCAGCCCCAGCCATCAAGGACGCCTCTACTGGGGGCGGCTGGCCGGCAGGCCGGTGCTGGTCTGCCATGGCCGGGTCCACGGCTATGAGGGGTATTCCCTGCTCCAGGCCACCTTCAAAGTGCGGCTGATGGCCGCCCTGGGAATCAAAACCCTGGTGCTGACCAATGCCGCCGGGGGGCTGAACCCCTGGTTCAAGGCCGGCGAGTTGATGCTCATCTGTGACCACATCAATTTCATGGCTGACAACCCCCTGGTGGGGGAGAACATCGAGGAGTGGGGCCCCCGCTTTCCGGACATGAGCCGGGTCTATGACTTGAAATTGCGGGACACAGCGGAGGAAGTGGCCCGGCGGGAAGGCCTGATCTTAAGAAAAGGGGTCTATGTGGGGGTCAAGGGGCCCAGCCTGGAGACCCCGGCGGAAACCCGCCTGCTTAGGCTGATGGGCGCTGACGCGGTGGGCATGTCCACCGTGCCCGAGGCCATCTGCGCGGTGCACGCCGGGCTGCGGGTCCTGGGGGTTTCCGTCATCAGCAATCTCAACCTGCCGGACGCCATGGCCCCCATCTCTCTGGAAGAAATCCTGGCCACCGTGGCCCGGGCTGAACCCAACCTGGTGCAGTTGCTGCTGGGGGTGCTGAAAGAGGCTGACGCCGGGCCTTAAGGGTTAACCCTTCTTTTTCCTGGGTCGTTTCGGCTTTTTCTCGGCCTTAGGCGGGGCCTCGGAGGAAGGGGCCGCAGGTTTGGCCGCCGGGCGAGGCGCAGCCGGCTTCGAAGCGGCAGGCCCGCCGGGCCCCACCACATACACCCGCTGCTTTAGGGGGAGATTTTCCAGGGATTGCCCGCATTGGCAGCACACCTGAGCATAGAGAGGATTATCCGTTTGGCACCCCGGGCACTTCAACCACAGCCCCATGGCCGTCCTCCTGAGTTTTCCGTTACCATTAACAAAACCCAAGCCATTCTTCAAGACTTTTATCCCGGTTATGGATAACCGGGCGCCTTTTAACCAAAACTTTTAATTTCCCCAGCGAAGGAAGAAACCCCCATGAGAAAAGTGGTCATCAGCACCGATCAAGCTCCGGCCGCGGTGGGCGCTTACTCCCAGGCCCTGGCCGCCGGCCCCTATGTCTTTGTCTCCGGACAGATCCCCTTGGACCCCGCCGGCAACCTGGTGGCCGGAGACATCGTGGTCCAAACCGTCCAGGCGCTGGCCAACCTCAAGGCCGTCCTGGCCGCGGCGGGCCTGGACTTGAAAGATGTGGTCAAAACCACCGTGTTCCTGGCGGACCTGGCCGATTTTAAGGAGTTTAACCGTACCTACGCCGAGTTTTTCCCCCAACACCCCCCGGCCCGCACCACCATCCAGGCCGCGGGCCTGCCCCGGGGCGTGTCCGTGGAAATCGACGCCATCGCCTTGAAGCGGGGGTAGGAGAAGGTGAGAGGGAATTGAGGGGAGGGCTGGGGGAGCGCGGCTCCCCCACCCTCCCCCAAGCTTCCAAGTGTGAGGAGCTCAAAAAATCACCGCAACCTTTACCGGAATAAGGTCCCCACCCCATCCGGCTCCGCTCAGGTCTGGAGCCGCAACCAATATCCAGGCTGTCCTTTGCTTGTGAATGATCTATCAGCGTTAATCCTGGAGGTGAAATCGTGACGCGTTTCAAGTTTTACACCGGCGTCTTTTGCGTAACCTCAGCCACATTAATGCTGCAGTTGGTGGAAACCCGCATCCTTTCGGTGATCCTCTGGTATCACCTGGCTTTTTTTGCCATCAGCATGGCTATGTTCGGCCTGACCGCCGGCGCAGTTTGGGTTTTCTTAAACCGCCAGCGATATACCGAAAAAAGCCTGTCCTATGACCTGGCCTATTTTAGCGCGGCATTTGCCATAACCACAGTATTGTCGCTGGTCCTGCAAATGACGCTGACTTTGACCATAGCCATATCAATTACCGGTATCATCGTTTGGGTGTTATTGGCGGTATTCATGTCCGTCCCTTATTTCTTTTCCGGAGTCACCATCAGCCTGGCCCTCACCCGCAGCCCCTACCCCATCGGGCAGGTCTATGGCGTCGATCTCTTTGGCGCCGCCGTGGGCTGTCTTGGGGTGTTGGCGCTCTTAAACCACACCGACGGCCCTTCGGCGGTTATCTGGGTTGCGGCCGCGGCCGCGGCCGCGGCGCTATTTTTTGCCGGCTCCGGCCTCGGCGGCGCGCCGGCAAAAAATCCGCCCCTGGCCTCCCTTCTTCAGCGGCGCGGGACGATTCTCCTGGTCCTGGTCTTGCTCGCGGTGGGAAACGGTCTTACGCCATACGGACTGCAACCCTTGCTGGTTAAAGACAAGATTGAAAGGCGCGGCCCTTCTTTAGTGGAGGAATGGAACTCCTTTTCCCGGGTCTCCGTTTTTCTAGACTCCACAAAGGGAGAGCCGCAAATCTGGGGAGCGTCTCCCAAAATCCCCCCCGGCCTGGCGGTGGACAAGAGGTACATGGAAATTGACGGCTTCGCCTCAACCACCATGTATCAGTTCAACGGCAAGGTTGACGAGGTCAGTTTCCTTAAATACGATGTGACCAATTTAGCGTACTTTTTGCCGGACCGGCAGCGGGCGGCAGTGATTGGCGTCGGTGGCGGGCGCGACTTGCTGTCCGCCTGGGTCTTTGGTTTGCGAGATATCACCGGGGTGGAGATCAACCCGGTCTTTATCAAACTGTTGACCGCTGAGCCTCGTTTTGCCGACTATGCCGGTCTCCATAGGCTCAAAACTATGAGATTTGTGGTGGATGAGGCCCGCAGTTGGTTCGCCCGCACTAAAGAATCCTTTGACATCATCCAGATGACTCTTACCGATACTGAGGCGGCTACCGGCGCCGGCGCTTTTACCTTAAGTGAAAACGGCTTATATACCGTGGAGGCTTTCAAAATTTTTCTGGCCCGCTTGACCCCCAACGGCGTCCTCACCGTGAGCCGCTGGTATGCGCCCAGCCAGGTTAACGAAACCGGCCGCATCATCAGTCTGGCGGCGGCCACCCTCCTGGACCTGGGAGTTAAGGAGCCGAAAAACCATATCTTTGTCGCCGCGGCTCAGAATATGGCTACCATGGTACTGTCCCGCGCCCCTCTGGCGCCCGGCGATATTGAGGCGCTTAACCAGGCGGCGGCTTATTATCAGTACCGGGTGTTAACCAGCCCCGCCTCCGCCCCGGCCTCAGAGGTCTTGCAGGGTATTTTGACCGCAAAAGATCGCGGTCAACTGGAGCAAAATACCGCCGGCCTCGAGCTGGACCTGAAACCGCCCACCGACGACCGACCGTTTTTTTTTAACCAATTACCGTTCTACCAGCCGCTCAAGGTTTACCGGCTGGCGGTCACCAAAAGCCCCGGCGGCGTGATGCACGGCAATATGATGGCCGCCCTGACTTTACTTATTATCCTGGTGGTATCGCTGGGACTGGTGGTGCTCACCATTATCCTCCCTTTAAGGCCGGCCCTTAAGGATGTCGGCGCCCAACTGGTCGTTGGCGGCACTGCCTATTTTTTCCTTATCGGCCTGGGGTTCATGACCGTGGAAATAGCCCTCTTGCAGCGTATGAGCGTGTTTTTGGGGCATCCCATCTATTCGCTCAGCGTGGTGTTATTCAGCCTGATCCTTACCACCGGCTTGGGCAGCCTGATCTCCGATAGATTGCCCCTTGATAGCCGGGGCAAATTTGCCCTCTGGGCCGGGTTGACCGGCGCTTATCTCATGCTCCTGCCGTTTTGGTTACCCAAGGTGCTCCTCGCCTTCGATAACGCTGACCTGCTGGCGCGCGGGGCGCTCTGCGTCGCCGCCATCACCCCGGCGGGACTGTTGATGGGCTTCGGCTTTCCCACCGGCATGCGCCTGGTATCCGCCCTGGACCCCAACCCCACCCCCTGGTTCTGGGGCATTAACGGCGCCGCCGGGGTGCTGGCCGCCGGCCTCACCGTGGGGGTAAGCCTCGCTTTCGGCATCAGCGTGGCTTTGGTGGCGGGAGGGGTTTGCTACCCCCTGCTTATCCCGGCTGCCCTGATTATCGGGTTTGACGGCAGGAAAATGGCGGCAGGGCGAAGATAATCATGGGGGCGGGCCAGGAAGCGTAGGGGCGGGGTTACCCCACCCTCCTTTCAACCTCCCCTCTCAACCCCCCCTTTATGGGGGCTGGGGGTGGGTTTCAGGGAGGGGGTAGGGGCCGTCGGCCCCTACCCCCCTCCCTGAGAAGTCTCATCCCGGATGATGGCGCGCAGGGCTCTTTCCTGGGATTCGATGCTCTCGGTCAGCTTGAATTGCACCAGCGCCCTGACAAGATTGTGTTCCGGGTGTTTGGCCTTGAAGTAGACATTCCCCTCCAAATAATCGGTAAAAAATCTCAGTCCCAGCTCGAAGGCGATGACGCGGATGGCGTCGTACAGATATTCATAGTCATCCGCGGTAAGGAAGTCTCTGGCCAGTAAGAGATAGCCTTGTAAAATGGCCCGGCCAAGTTCGGGTTCGAAGCGCACCGTCTCCCACCGCTCGGTTTCTTCTCCCAGAGGATTGCAGGCCGAGCGGAGGCAGTCGCCGATATCATAATGCACCAGGCCGGGTTTGACGGTGTCCAGGTCCACCAGGCTCACGGCCTGCCCGGTGGCAATGTCCATCATGAAGTTATTGACCTTGGGATCGCCGTGAATGGGCTTGAGACGAAGCCTGCCTTGCGCTTTGGCCTCTTCGAGGACGGGCGCCCAGCCCCTGCGCTGGCTCACAAACTGTAAGGCATAATCCACTTCGGGAGAGCTCTGAAAGATTGTTTTTGAGGGGAGGGCCGGGGGACCGGTAGCGCAGGCGTCCCTGCCTGCGATCCCCCGCCTTCCCCTCAAGCTCCCCTCCCAGCCCCCTATATGGGGGTTGGGGGAGAGGGTTTGGGAGAGGGATTGTAAGTGGCAGTCGGCCCCTGGCCCCCTCTCCCAAAGTCTTTTTTCAGGGCTCTCTTCCGGGGATTGGCCCTCGCCGTGTTTCGCCAGGACCTCGTCATAGTGCGAAAGGTAGCGCGGCGTAATGTGAAACCCTGGCAGCGTGTCCGCCAGTCTTTCCGGGGGCAGGTCGCAAAGCAGGTTGTGGAACATGCCCAGCGCCTGGCCCACTTCTCTGGCGTGCTCCAGATCTTTGATGATGTCAAAGGTCTGCGCCGCCTCAATAAAGCTTAAGGCCCGCCAGAACGACCCCTCGGAGTCAATAAAGTGGTCTTGGCCGTCCTGGGTCAACAGCACCCGGGGCACCTCCCAGCGGCGGCCCGGGCTTAAGGGGGTATGCTCAAGACGCTGGCGCACGTGGTCGCTCACGGTGCAGAGGTTGCCCATGACCAGTTCCGGCCGGCGAAACACCTGCGGGTTGAGGCGTTGCAGGATAAAGTGCTTTTCTCTTTTGGAATCCAGGGTTACCAGGAAGGTGTCATTGACATTGCCGCTGCCATATTCCCGGACGCCCACGACCCGACCCTGATGTGCGAATTTCTCGGCAACGGCAAGAAGATGGTCCAAGGTTTGGCCTTTCCTTAGAAAATTAAATGTAGGACAGCCGCCCCCGGCTGTCCTGGAGCAGCCAAGGGCGGCGGCTCTACATTTTAATTCTCGTCCCCAAGCTCCCCCTGGGGGAGGCAATTTTAATCAAACCTCTGCTTTGCAACCATTACCCCAGCAGGAGCTTGGGAACGAGAAGAAAGTTCTTATAAATTGGTGGCACAGGCGTCTCGCCTGTGCTTGGTGTATGGTGCGCATTGCGCCCCATATATGGCGGGCAATGCCCGCCCTACATTACTGCTCTATATGTATTGCTTCTCAATTAGAAAAGAATCTATCCGATACCTCCGCCCATGAATGTGTGTCTGATTGATCTGCTGGGAAGACATTCAAAAGACTATAGGGGAAATATCCAAAAAGTGCCGATAATATTTGATTACCATGGGTAACTGTGTTTAATTTATTGATGAAATTGACCTGTGGTGTAGGGGACAGGACATAGAGCTTAAGACCGTAGTGTTCTACTGAATCTGCTATAACTTTATTGATATGATCATCGCCAAATCCATAACCTATAACAAATAGCTTTCTTTCATCTAAAAGTAATGCCTTTTCGAATATTTCGAAATACCAAGATAAAAGTGGCTCCTCACGGATTTGTTTTTCCTTATCTTTACCAATTACTAATCTATTTACACCATCAGAGCTCTTCCAGCCAAATGAACCATGAAGTTTGACATAGTATAGTGTCTTATTTAAGATAGGATTAAGCGTGTTCTTTTGTATTCTATCTTCTGTAGGAAGAGAGATATAATCTTGTTTTTCTAATGGAAGGTTCATAATAGTCTTATGACTATCTGGTATTTTTTGAACGCCAGGAAGAACCAATGCCGTATCTACTATACCGAAATGCCTTTCTATAAAGAGGTCCTGGTTTAGAGTAAAAAAGAAACCTACTTCGTTATTTCTACCAGCGAAACGTTCAATAAGATTATTTACCCCATAAATGTTCACAGGATAAGGAGCGCCACTTGTAAACGTCCAGTCACGAACAATACGATCAAGGGTTTCTTATGTTTCGAGAATTGCTTCAGTTAAAGCATCCTTCTCTTGCGATCTGGAGTCACCGCTAAGAACTTTGTAATAGATTGATTCATAATCATAATCATTAAGGAGTAATTCCCTTAGGATAGGGTGGCTATGAATCTGTGGATGATTGAAAATCTTGGACCACATCTCACTGGCAAGCAAGCCACCAAAATTTTTCGTAAAACCTGCACCAGTTAACAAAATTCTTTTAGCAAAGTTACTTGTCATTGAACTACCTTTAGGATTTGAGTGCATTGCCGGACCGAACCAACCTGGCTGGGCAAATTATAGGATAATCTGGGCCGAAAATCAAAAAGGTGGAATTCTCTTTAAATATCCGGCGCCTATTGCTGTTAAAGAGAAAGAAATAAACCATTCTCAGAAAAGCCTGGTGTAAGCTTTCAGCGGTCAGCTTTCCGCCGTCAGCTTAATTAAAAAATTAAAGGGGTTCTACTTCAAGACCACCTTACAAACTTTTTGATTCTTGCTTTAAGTCTTGGTTTTTGCTGATAGCTGAATGCTGATAGCTGAACGCCTACAGCCTGGTTTTCGTATCTTAGGTGCCCGGCATTTTCTATTGACGCTTATGCCCCTGACTCCGAAGCAAAGGTCTTGGGGAAAACCTGATGTCCACCGGCTGCCGTAAAAACCTTCCGGCCTTGCCCGGGAAAGTGCGGCAAATGTCTCTACCTTGCTGGAACACCTTGCCCCAGCAGATAAACTAAGACCGCTCCAGGGCCGATGTAGAACCGGGAGTTTGTCTGTTATCTCCGGTCCAAAGAAAAAGGTTCACTGTGCCGGTACAGACGCCCTCTTGGAAGAGATATCTATATGATATCCTGGTGGAAATGACAATATAACCCCCTCGAACCC
>JAUXZG010000083.1 GCA_030694005.1 Desulfobaccales bacterium
CCACCAGTCCGGACTTGAGCAGTTTTTGCAGCCGGGCCCGGGAGAAGCCCAGACGCTTCGCCAGGAGTTGGTCCAGGCGGGCGCCGGCTTCCTCCTGGGCCACGGTAAGAGCCAGGATTCCCTCCCCCAAATATTCGGCCATGCAGGATTTCTAATCCGAAGAGTTAAGGGCGCGGTGCGCACCCTAGATTATCTTGGCGTTCTTTGCGTCTTGGCGTGATATATTTCTCTCGCCAAGGCGCAAAGACGCAAAGTCACATCTTGCGGTTGGCTCCGCCATTTTTGATTTCGCTGAAGATCATGCGGCCCGCGGTGGTCTGCAAGACGCTGGTGACCGCCACCTCCACCTCTTTGCCGATGAAGCGCCGGGCATTCTCGATGACCACCATGGTGCCGTCGTCCAGGTAGGCCACCCCCTGCCCTTGGGATTTCCCCTCCCTGAGGATCTGCACATACAAAGTTTCCCCGGGCAACACCGCGGGTTTCATGGCGTTGGCCAACTGGTTGATGTTGAGGACCTCGATCCCTTGCAGCTCCGCCACCTTGTGCAGGTTGAAGTCGTTGGTCAGGATCTTGGCCCTAAGTTTCAAGGCCAGGGCCACCAGTTTGGAGTCCACCCCGGCTTTGGGGATATCGTCCTCCACAAATTCCACCTTCAGGCGGTTATGCTGCTGGAGGCGTTTTAGGATGTCCAGTCCCCGGCGGCCCCGGGTGCGCCGGAGATCGTCAGGAGAATCGGCGATGTATTGCAGCTCTTCTAAGATAAATTTGGGCACAATAAAGGTGCCTTCCATGAAGCCGGTTTCGGCAATGTCGGCGATGCGGCCGTCAATAATGACGCTGGTATCCAGGATTTTCAAGGGCAGGCGCGATTGCTTGCCGGAGTCGAGGAAATAAGGGGTGCTGACCTCTGACATCTTTTTGCCCCCCAACACCAGGCCGATATAACCGAAAATGGCAGAAAAAAAGATATATAAAGGAATTTGCAGGTTGGGGAGTTCGAGGAATTTGTCAAAGGGGTAGCTGGCCAGCTTAGCGATGCCTAAGCCGATGAACAGCCCCAGGGTGCTGCCCACGATGGTCTTCAAGGGAATGCGTTTGATGACCTGCTCCAGCCCCAGGGTGAGCAGCGCCACCGCCAGGCCGCTGGCGACGCCGACCCATTTGGCCCACCAAAAATCCTTTAACTGGGGAATTTCGGAGGCAATGAGATAGCCGCTGACCGCGCAAATGGTCCCCATGATGGCCCCGGTGACCATCTTTTGCAACAATGGTAACTCACCTCCTTTCCAAAGGAAGACTTTTAGGCGGGACAAAGGGCGCCTGGCGTCGAGAGGCGGGGGTTCCCCTTAACTGACGCCGTCGGTGAGGACACTCAGCCCCCCTCTTTTAATGATCAACAAGCCGGGTAAAAGACGCCGCTAACTTAAGAGTGTTTCTACTTAAGTTGCCGGGCAGGAGGAAGCGAAATCAGGCCTCAACCAGTAATTCCTGAAGCTGTGCCTCAATTTCGTCTTCTTTTTTATTGTTTACCAAAGAAAGTTCTTTCACTAAGAGATTTTTCGCGGTGTCCAACATCTTCCGCTCTCCAAAGGAGAGGTCCTTTTCGGTCTTGAGCAGCGTCAGGTCCCTGAGGACTTCTGCCACCCGAAAGGGAGAGCCTGTCTTGATTTTGTCCATGTAGTCCCGATAACGCCGGTTCCAGGTCTGGTTAGTAAGGCGCATCGGCCGATGCCGGAGAATCTGGTAAACTTCGGACACCGCCGGAAGGTCGATGACGTCCCTGAGCCCGATGTTGCGGGCGTTATTGGTGGGGATCATGATGATCATGTCATTATCCAACAGACGCATGATATAGAATTTCTCTTGACCCCCGGACTCCACCCGTTCCTGAATGGATTCGATTACTCCCACTCCGTGGGCGGGATAAACGGCCATCTGGCCAATTTCAAACATCCTATCCCACCTCCTTTCCCTTTATTGTTTATCACGAATTAACCTAAAAGGCAACCGGCTTGAGTTTGCCTTGGTAGAGCGTTAAGACGGGAAGAGTGGGGAGGGTAGGGGACTTTTTTTTAAATGGTCCCTGCCATCCCCCCACCCAACCCGCTTAATGGGGGCTGGGGAAGGCGGGGCTGCAGGCCCTGCCTTCCCCAGCCCAAAAAACTCTTAAGGGATTGGGGGTGGGGGCTTGGGGGAGTTTTTTGTAAGGGTAAGGGCCTCAAGGCCCTTACCCCCTCCCCCAATATCCCATTTTCGCAAATCTTTTTAAGAGTTACCGCTGGAAGCGAAACAGCACAATCTCCCCATCCTGGATGAGATAATCCCGGCCTTCCACATGGAGGCGGCCGGCCTCTCTGACTTTGGCGGCGCCACCCAGAGCGGCCAGATCGTCGAAGTTCATGACCTCGGCCCGGATAAAACCTTTTTCCATGTCGGAGTGAACCTTGCCCGCGGCCCGGGGGGCGGTGGTGCCCGCGGGCACGTCCCAGGCCCGCACCTCCGGGCCGACAATGGTGTAAAAAGTAACCAGCCCCAGCAGCCGGTAACTTTCCTTAATAAGCCGCTGGATGCCCGGTTCCGTAAGCCCCAAGCCGGCCAGGAATTCCTGGCGTTCCTCCAAGGGGAAATCCTGGAGCTCCACTTCCAGGTCCCCCAGGATGGGGACCAGCGGCACCTGGCGGGAGGCGGCCAACTCCTTAAGCGCCAGGTAATGCGGCCCGCCCTGGAACTCCGCTTCACTTAAGTTGGCCACCAGGAGATAGGGTTTCAAGCTCAGAAGGGGCGTGGCTTTCAGGTGTTCCAGGTCCCCGGGGCTTAACTTTAAGTCCCGGGCCCATTTGCCCTCATTGAGGCCGGCTTCTACCCGGGTAAGGACGGCCAGACCAGCCGCGGCCACCTTGTCGCCGGATTTGGCCCGTTTCTCCCATTTGAGGCGCTGGCGGCCCAGGATCTCCAGGTCGGCCAGCAACAGCTCGGTGTCCACCACCTCCACATCCCGCACCGGGTCCAGATTACCCAATGGATGGGGACACTGTGCCGAGGCAAAGCAGCGCACCACATGCACCAGCAGGTCAACTTCCCGGATATGCCCTAAAAACTGGTTGCCCAGCCCCTCTCCCTGGGAAGCCCCGGCAATAAGCCCGGCCACATCAACGAACTCAATGGTGGCCGGGGTGAGCTTTTGCGGCTTAAGCAAGTCTCCCAAGGCGGCGAGACGGGGGTCGGGCACGGGCACCACCCCACTGTTGGGAGAGATGGTGCTGAAAGGATAAATGGCCACCTCCGCCCGCGCCCCGGTGAGAGCATTGAAAATGGTGCTCTTCCCCGCATTGGGAAGCCCAATAATGCCGCAACGCCAACTCATAATTTGAATGGATGCGGGTTATTTGGGGGAGGGGGCTAAGGGCCGGTAGGCCCTTACCCCCTCCCCCAATCCCTTAAGTTTTTTATAGTGCTTAAGAAGGCGGGGCCTGCGGCCCCGCTTTCTTAACCCCCCATAATGGGGGTTGGGAGGGGAGATTGAGGGGAGGGCTGGGGGACCCACGGGTCCCCCAGCCCTCCCCTCAAAATATCATCCTCAAACCGGCCGCGGTTTCCGCCAGATGCCGGGGATGGTGGTGCCGCAGTGGTTGCAGGTGCCGTCCTTCATATGGGTCTCGCCGATGCGGTAGCCCCGGCGGGCGATAAGCAGGCGGCCGCAGCCGTGGCAGAAGGTGTTCTCCGCTTCGTGTCCCGGGAAATTTCCGATATAGACGTATTTTAAGCCTGCATCCAGGGCGAGTTTCCTGGCCTGGTCCAGGGTGCTTAGCGGCGTGGGGTAATGGTTAACCATTTTGTAAAGGGGGTAGAACCTGGAGAAATGCAGGGGCGTCAGGGGGCCCAGCTCGTCGCGGATCCAGGTGCACATGCGGCTGATAGTTTCCGGCCGGTCGTTAAATTGGGGGATGATTAGGTTGACAATCTCCACATGGACCCCCCGGCGGCGCAGAGTCTTTAGGGTATTGAGCACCGGTTCCAGTTCCGCCTCCACCAGGTCCCGATAAAATTGGGGGTCAAAGGACTTGAGGTCGATACAGGCCGCGTCCAGGACCTCCGCCAGACTTTCCAGCGGCTCAGGATTGATATAGCCGGCGGAATGGCAGGTGTTCAGAATGCCCGCTTTTTTGGCTAGGCGGCCCACCTCCACCATGTATTCATAAAAAATTATGGGTTCCACATAGGTATGGGCGATGGAGGGGCAGCCGGTTTGCTGGGCCGCGGCCACCACCTGCTCCGGCGGCAAATCGAAATTATAGGTCTTATCCGGACGGGTCTGGGAGATCTCCCAATTCTGACAGAATTTACAGTGCAGGTTGCAGCCGGCGGTGGCGATGGAGAAAGAGCCGCTGCCGGGCAGGATATGGAAGAAGGGTTTCTTTTCCACCGGATCAAGGTGCACCGCGCAGGGGTTGCCGTATGCCAGCGTGTAATATTTCCCCTGGCGGTTCTCCCGCACGCCGCAGTCCCCCCTTTCTCCGTCCATGACCTCGCAGTTTCGGGGACAAAGCTGGCACTCCACCATGGACCCCGGCAAAGGGCGGTAAAACTGGGCGGGGTGAGGCTTGAGAAAGCCATAGCGCACTTCCTGGGCGGCGGCCGGGGGGCTTAAGGGGAGAGAGAAAAGGGCCAGGGTGGCGGCGCTGCTCTGGATGAAAGTCCGCCGGCTGCACCTTAGGCCGCATAAGTCCATAAACGCGGTCCCCATCCGGCTGGTGTCTTTCATGACCTTGGGTCCTAAGGGCGAAGCGAAATGCATGCGGGCCCCACCCCTAAACCCAAGGGTGGGCAGGAAACTCGGGACCTTCTTAAGGTGATGCCGGCCTGGGTGAGCGGATTATAAGGACCTGACGCCGTTGATGCGGTTGCGCAGCACTCCGGAGGTCTTGAACACCACTACCTTGCGGGCCCGCAGGATGAGATTGGCCTTGGTTTGAGGGTTCCGGCCCCGGCGGGCGTTTTTCTGCCTCACCGAGAATTTTCCGAACCCGCTGACGAGCACGTCTTCCCCTTGGGCCAGGGACTCCTTCATGATATCCAGGACCCGTTCCACTACCGCCCGGGACTCTTGTTTGCTCAAACCTACCTGGGTCTGTAGGCGGCTGATCAATTTTTCTTTGGTGAGGGCCATGCCCGCCTCTTACTTGGCTTAGAGCCAGTGAATTGTTTAACTATAGCTAATAATGATTAAAATAGAAATCAGTGTCAAGTTTTTTTTGTCTCAGGGTCACTCTGCGGTGTCGTATTGCCTTACCGGCTTGACCAGGGGACGACGGATGCCGAAACTGAGGGCCCGAAACTGACAGGCGTCCAGGCAGCGCAAACACAGGATGCACTCCCTACTGTTGGGGTCCTGATAGGGCACCACCCCGGTGGGGCAACAGCGGACGCAGGACTCACAATTGACGCAGTTTCCCTCGATGAACTCCAGCTGCACCAGGGTCATGCGCATGAACAGGCTGTAAAAGGCCCCCAGGGGGCAAAGCATCCGGCAAAACGGCCGGCTGATGATGATGGCTAAAATGATGATCAAAGCCAGGATGGTGATTTTGTTCCAGAAATAAAAACCCACGGTGGCCCACAAGCCGGGCTTGAGGAAGATCAGGGGGAGCGCCCCCGTCAAGGTTCCCGCGGGACAGAGCAGTTTGCAAAACCAGGGCTGGCCCAACCCGGCTTTATCCACCAGCAAAGCCGGCAAAAGCAGCACCAAGACCACCAGCACCCCGTATTTTACCCACCTTAAGGGAGGCCACAAAGAGAACTTGCGCACCGGGATTTTATGCAGCAGGTCCTGGATAAAGCCAAAGGGGCAAAGCCAGCCGCAGGGCAGGCGGCCCACCAGGGTGCCGATGAAACCCAGGTAACCCACCACCATGGTCCCCAGGTGCGGCCAGCCCCCCTGCGCCGTATAACGCAGGCTGGCCATGAAATTCTGGACTGCACCCACCGGGCAGGACAGCAAGGCCGCCGGGCAGGAATAGCAGTTGAGGCCCGGATGACACACCGCCTTCAAGGGGCCCTGGTAGATCACCGAGCCGTAGGGGAAAAGGAGATAAGCGTTGGTCCCCAAGGTCACCAGGGTCTGGACCAGCCATCTGAGACCGACCATCAGCCCACTCCGATACAGGACAGACAGATGGTGTTGCCCAGATTCAAAAGATATTCCAGGTCACCGGTGTTGATCCCCAGGACGAAGAGCAGGGTAAAAATTATGATGAGCCAGAGCGCTTTCTTTGGCATAGGTGAACCTCTCCCCCTTGGTTATTCCCAGGATCTTGAGGAAATGAAGATCCCTGAAGTTGGCCATTTCTTAGGACTGTTGGTAAAGAAAAAGCCTGGCCCGGTGACTTCACCCTTAGACAAAAGCCTCTTTGAGTCCAAAGATGGCCGCGTCCACCTTAATTGCGGCCTCAGGTTTTTCTTTTTGCAGGGCTTCCCTGGCCTCCTGAACTTTTTCCTCCAATTCAGGACTCAAGCGCCCATAAACAGAGAGAAAGGAGTGTAAGCGCTGCCTCAACCGGAAGGCCAATTTTTCCATGGGCAACATCTCGCGGTATGCCGCTATGACTCCCAATATCTGTTCTTTATCTTGGGGGAGCTGACCCTCCACCCCAAATAAGAGGTTGGCCATCTGGTCAGACACAACATAAGCGCGGCAATGCAAATTTTCAATGAATAAGCCGATTTCCTCCACCACCTCATCTTCTAAGAGCTCGGCAAAGCGGCCGGCTTGAGCTTGTGCCAAAAGAGGGGAATGGCGGCGGAGCACCAGGCTGCGCAGCCTGATAAAATCCGGATCAATCTCGGACAAGACCCTGGCGCTGTCCAGGGCATGTTTTTCTGACCACCTTCTCCCGCCCAGACCGGGCATGACATATTCTGAGAGGGAGATCATGGCGTCGGCCACTTTTCTGCCCCCTTCCACCTGTTCCTGGGCGGTTACCCCTTTCCGCATAAAGGCCAGGACTTCATCACACCCGGATTCCAGGCCCACATGCAATCTGGTCAGGCCGGCTTCATGTAATTCCTTTAATTTTTCCGGAGACTTCCTGAGACAGGATTTTGATCTGGCATAAGAAGTGACCCTTTCAATAGTCGGGAAGGTTTCCTTAAGATACCCTATTATTTCGACCAATTCTGGAGTCCGCATGATCAGAGCGTCAGCATCCTGGAGAAACACGGTCTTGGCCCCGGACCCCAGCCAATTAATGACATTAATCAGATTCTGCTGCCTTAAGGAAACTGTTTCCGGGTCACCGGCACCCTCCCCATAAATATGGGGGTTTTCCTCCCAAAGGGCAGCCACCACCTGCCGGTTCACTCTGCCCGCCAGGCCAATTTCCGAGGATACGGTGTTTATTTCATCGTGGATGGTCCGGGCTACATCAATATCTTTTTTTATATCATTGACTTGGCGGTAGCTAAACTTCTTACTTTTATAAGTGGCGCAGAATTCACAAAGGTTCCAACTGCAATTTCTGGTGGTCCTGATCAATAAGGAATGATCTCTCCCTTCACTGGGCGGCCTGATGGGCCCCATCTCAAAGAAAAATTTATCGACTTCTTTAATATTCATACGGAACTCAGCAATGGTCCGGCAAATCAGCCCATGCGGCGGTCTTTATCCATAATTATATCCAAAGGGTTCCGGAGGGGGGAATTTTTTTCAAAAATTTTGGAGATTCCCTTGACATATTAGTTTATCTGTGTATTTATATATCTATATATAATGATTATTAAATATTCACCAGAAAGCCTGGGGAAAGCCGGGCGCTGCCTGAGAGTCCTGGCCCATCCGGCCCGGCTCCTCATCATCCACCTGCTGGGACAAGGGGAGCGGTCGGTACAGGAATTGGAAAAGGAGGTGGGCATCAGTCAATCCAGCATTTCCCAACACCTTAACCTTTTGAAGGACAAAGATATCTTGGAATCCCGGCGGGCGGCCCAGCAGGTTTTTTACCGGCTTAAAAACCCCCGCCTCCTGGAACTCACCACCCTGACCCGGGAGTTGTTTTGTAAGGAGTAGTTGAGGGGAGGGTGGGGGAGCCGCGCTCCCCCACCCTCCCCTCAAACTCCCCTCCCAACCCGCTGAAGGGGCCTGGGGAGGCGGGGCCCCCGGCCCCCCCTCCCCAGGGCCAAATTAAGGGGTTGGGGGGGGGGGGTTGGGGGGGGGGGTAAGGGGGGGCGCCCCATA
>JAUXZG010000125.1 GCA_030694005.1 Desulfobaccales bacterium
CGCCGGTGCAGGGCACCGGCAAGCTGCCGGTGCCACCAGTGATGTCATGTCGGGTGGGCAGTGCCCCCCCTAAAATACGTAAACGGGTTGGGAGGGGGGCTTGGGGGGAGGGCAGGGAGTTTAACTCCCTGGCCCTCCCCCCAACCCCAATTCTTCCTCCACCCTTTTCAGCGCCTCTGCCACCCGCTCCGGCGCGGTGCCGCCGGGAGAGCGCCGCCGGGCCACGGAGTTTTCAATTTTAAGCCAGTCAAAAAGGTCGGCCTCTGCCAGGGGGGCAAATTTGTTGATCTCCACCAGGCTGAGCTCCCACAACTCCTTGCCCTGGGCCTCAGCAAAGCGCACCGTCTGGCCCACCTGCTCGTGCGCGGTGCGGAAGGGCACGCCCTTGGTGACCAGGTAGTCGGCCAGGTCCGTGGCGGTAAGAAAGCCGCCGCGCAGGGCCGCGCTCATCCGCTCCGGCCGGATTTTGACAGACTCCAGCAGGCCCCCCATGAGCTTTACGCAAGCCTTCACCGTGTCCACGGTATCAAACAGTGGTTCCTTGTCCTCCTGGAGGTCCCGGTTATAAGCCAGGGGCAGGCCCTTACAAGTCACCAAGAGGTTCAGCAGATTACCACAAACCCGGCCACATTTCCCCCGGATAAGCTCCGGCACATCAGGATTTTTCTTCTGGGGCATGATGGAGCTGCCGGTGGCATAGGCGTCGGGCAGCTCCACAAAGCCAAACTCCGCCGTCGACCAGAGCACCAGTTCCTCCGCCAGCCGGCTCAAGTGAACCATGATGATGGCGGCGTGGGCCAAAAATTCCAGGACAAAATCCCGGTCGCTCACCGCGTCCAGGCTGTTGCGGAAGACCTCCTTAAAGCCCAATTGGTCCGCAGTGTATCGTGGATCGATGGTAAAGGTGGTGCCCGCCAGGGCCGCGGCCCCCAGGGGCGACACCCGGATACGGGCCAGGGATTCGCCAAGGCGCGCCTGGTCCCGGCGCCACATCTCATCATAAGCCAAAAGGTGGTGGGCGAAAAGGATGGGCTGGGCCCTCTGCAGGTGCGTATAGCCGGGCATGATGACCCCAAAGTGACGCCGGGCCTGGCGCGCCCCGGCCCGGCGCAGGTCGGCCAGCGCCGCGCTCAAAGTCTCCACCTCCTGGGCCAGGTAAAGCCGCACATCCAGGGCCACCTGGTCGTTGCGGCTGCGGGCGGTGTGGAGTTTGCGCCCCACTTCCCCAATCTTGGCGATGAGCGCCGCCTCGATAGCCATGTGGATGTCTTCCTTGGCCGTCTCAAAGACAAACTCACCGGACTCCATCTTAAGGCGAATTTCTTCCAGGGCCTTAACGATCTGTTCGGCTTCAGCCGGGCTGATGATTCCCTGCCGGGCCAACATGCGGGCGTGGGCTAGAGACCCGGCGATATCCTGGCGATACAGCCGCCGGTCGAAGCTCAAAGAGGCGGTGAATTCCTCCACCGCCGCCTCGGTCTTCTCCTCAAACCGTCCACTCCATGGTTTTTTTACCATCGGCTCATCCAGTGAAAGGTTAATGTGCCCTAAATAATATTATCCTAAGCCTGTTATCCTTAATTCCGGTTCATTTTTTAATGGACTCTAACTGATATATTACCGTTTCCAAAGACGTCAGATTATTTTTCTCTTTTTTCATGAAGGTGGCCATACTTTTCACACAACCTGTGCCTGGGGCATACCATTCAAAAGCCTCGAGGCTCAGGGAAGTATCATTTTTGTCCGGGGAAATATCCGTCCCCACATGTTTGATTTTCAGGCAGTCCTTAAATGTCCCGGCCGGAACCTTAACTACATCACTTACGCTATAAATAGTTTGGCTTATTTGCATATCCCTATCACCCATTCTAACAATGTTATCCCAGGTAGATTCCTCACTGATAGGATATTTAATATAATATACAGGCGGTTTTATTATGGTTAAGTCCTTATCATCAGGTCTTTTATCGGCAATTTTGTAGACCCCGCTATCATCTTCAGCCACAAAATGAGTTACTAGATTGCCGCCCATATTCCATTCCCTCGGTATCACTGCCTTGTCATCTATTTTCTGTGGCGGTAAATTCTTTATGATTAATTTCTTGGTTCCACTCTTGTCAGAGCTGACCGTATATTCCCAGGTCATGCCCTGCTTCAAAGGATAGTAGCCTTCCCCACCTTCGGCAGAGCCTATTTTAGATAGTATCCAGAATGGTATGAGCAGAGAAAGAATCACTAAACTTCTTTTCATGGTAACCTACTCCCTTCCCCTCTAGCCCTTTCGGCCTCACCGGGGTTTAGAGCCACTCAACCAGGCTCATTAGGGTTTGCGGCCTAAATGGCCACAAACCTCACAATCTGACTCAGTCAACTCGCCGCCGGCTCCCAACCTCTGGAAATAACTACCATGGCGCCAACAGGCCACCACGCGCTAATCCACCCGGCCTCACCCCCTCCCTGGTGAGAGGGGGTGAGAGCGGTGGGGGACCAGCCAACTTAAGGCGGCCCATGGCCTTTCAGCCTGGACCTGAGCCCGCCTGCCAAGCTCTTATCGGGGTTGTTTGGGGGAGGGGGCTAAGGGCCACAGGCCCTTACCCCCTCCCCCAATCCCTTAAGGGGGTTTATTTAGCCAGGGGAGTCGGGGCCTTTGGCCCCGCCTTCCCTGGCCCCTATAAAGGGGGTTGGGAGGGGAGTTTGAGGGGAGACCGGGGGAGCCACTGCTCCCCCGGCCCTCCCCTCAAATCTCACTTCCCTTCCAACTGCGCCTTGATTTTCAGGCGCAGGGCGTTTAAGCGGATGAACCCGGTGGCGTCGGCCTGTTGGTAGCCTGTCCCGGCCTCGAAGGTGGCCAGGTCTGGGCGGTAGAGCGACCGGGGGGCTTTGCGGCCCACCACCGTGACATTGCCTTTGTAAAGTTTCAGGCGGGCGGTGCCGGTCACCGGCTTTTGGGATTCGTCAATGAGGCTTTGCAGGGCATAACGCTCCGGGGCGTACCAGTAGCCGTAGTAGATCAGCTCCGCATAACGGGGGATGAGGCTGTCCCTTAAGTGCATCACCTCCCGGTCAAGGGTGATAGATTCTACCGCCTGGTGGGCGACCCTGAGGATGGTCCCCCCGGGGGTCTCGTACACTCCCCGGGATTTCAGGCCCACATAGCGGTTTTCCACCAGGTCCACCCGGCCGATACCGTGCTCGCCGCCCAGTTCATTCAGCCGGGCCAGAAGATTGGCTGGGCTGAAGCGCTCCCCGTCCACCGCCACCAAGTCTCCGGCCTCAAAGTCAATCTCCACATAACACGGCTGGTCCGGCGCGGCCTCCGGCGACCGGGTCAGGACAAACATATCCGCCGGCGGCTCCGCCCAGGGGTCCTCCAGGATGCCCCCCTCAAAGCTCAGATGCAGCAGGTTGCGGTCGCTGGAGTAGGGCTTCTCTTGGGTCACCGGCACCGGGATGCCGTGGGCCTTGGCGTAGGCCACCAGGTCGGAGCGGGACTCCATCTGCCACTCCCGCCAGGGCGCGATTATCGTTAGGTCCGGGGCCAGGGCCTGGTAGGTGAGTTCAAAGCGCACCTGGTCATTGCCCTTGCCGGTGGCCCCGTGGCTCACCGCGTCCGCGCCGGTGCGCCGGGCCACCTTCACCTGGGCCTTGGCGATGAGGGGCCGGGCGATGGAGGTGCCCAGAAGGTAAGCGCCTTCATAGAGGGCGTTGCCCCTAAACATGGGAAAGATGAAGTCCCGGACAAACTCCTCCTTCAAGTCCTCGATGAATACCTCGTCCGCGCCGGTGGCCCGGCCCTTGGCCGCCACCTCGGCCAGTTCCTCCCCCTGGCCCAAGTCCGCGCAGAAGGCCACCACCTTGCACTTATAGGTTTCTTTGAGCCATTTGAGGATCACCGAGGTGTCCAGGCCGCCGGAGTAAGCCAGGACGATTTTGTTTATACCCATCATTTTAGTCCCTTATTATTATGTTTCAATTGCCCGTATTGAAGCCTTATGCCATTTATAAATATATGGGACATTTAAACTCTCTGGATGGTTTTCTATATATTCAATAAACCAATGAATTAACCCATCCCATTCTTTCAATTCTCCTGGTGGATACAACTCCCAGCCGAGCTCTTCGAGAAGCCAATTTGATTTTGCACTATTTCTCAACATGGAAGTAGTAACCCGGTTTCCATCTTCATCCTCTCCGCCACGGGCAACCGGTATTATGTGGTCAACGGTAGGAAACAACTGCCAATATGAAATATGGCATTCTGTCATTTTCCAGTTCTTTTGGAATGGAAATAATTCTGGCATCAATTTGGACAACAACCGAAGAACAGGAGGAAATACGAGTCTTTTTCCAGAATATCGGTCTATGAAGCCATCCGTTATAAAAATTTTTGTTGATTGATACTCAGTGTAATTTCTTCCGGTAGGCATCAATGGTCGATGGGGGTATTCGATTTCAACTATACCCTTAGCGACTTCTATTTCCTCTTCTGCCAGAGCATTACATACCCTTGAAATTATCTTATATTCCATTTTCATAGCTTATTAAGAATAAATATTTCCCCTTCTGGGGAAAGATTGCAAAGCAGAGCTTTGCATCAAATTGGGTTCCCAAGCAGGAGCTTGGGAACCAGAAGAAAAAATCCATGCCCATTGCTGGTGCGTAAGACGCACCCTACGGGTAACCGCCTTGCATTTTTGCACAGGCGGGACGCCTGTGCCACCAGTTTATGGGTTTGGGGATGGGGGTTTGGGGGAAGGGGTAAGGGCCTCGGCCCTTAGCCCCCTCCCCCAAAAATCCCTACCCCAACAGCCATTCCAGCAACGCCTTCTGGAAGTGCAGGCGGTTTTCCGCCTGGTCCCAGGCCGCGGACTGGGGGCCGTCCAGCACTTCCGAGGTGATTTCTTCTTCCCGGTGGGCCGGCAGGCAGTGGAGCACGATGGCTTCGGGCCGGGCCAGTTGCAGCAACGCGGCGTTTACCTGGTAAGGCTGAAAGACCTTCTTGCGGGCCGCGGCTTCCGCTTCCTGGCCCATGGAGGCCCAGACATCGGTATTGATCACCTGGGCGTCTTGAACGGCCTCCCGGGGGTTGCGGCCCAGGTGGATGCGCCGCCCTAATTGTTGGGCTTGCTTAAGCAAGGCGGCATCGGGTTCATACCCTTCCGGGCAGGCCAGATAAAGGGCAAAATCCAGGTGCAGGGCCGCAGTGATCCAGGAGTTGGCCATGTTGTTGCCGTCCCCCACCCAAGCCACCTTGAGCGCCGACAGGTCCTGAAAGTGCTCCTGGATGGTCATCAGGTCGCTCAAGACCTGGCAGGGGTGGTGGCTGTCGGTAAGGCCGTTGATGACCGGGATGGAAGCGTGGCGGGCCAGTTCCTCCGCGGTGGCATGAGCAAAAGTGCGGATCACCACCCCGTCCACATACCGGGACAGGACCCGGGCCGTATCCGCGACGGGTTCATTTCTGGCCAGTTGGGTCTGACCGGGGGCCAGGTAGATGCTGGCGCCCCCCAACTGGGCCATCCCCGCCTCAAAAGACACCCGGGTGCGGGTGGACGGCTTGTCAAAGATCATGGCCAGGGTTTTGCCCTTAAGGGGGGTGGGGTCCTGCCCCTTTTGATGGAGAGCTTTGAGTTCCCGAGCCCGGGCCAGGAGAGCCTCGATTTCGCCCCGGGTAAGGTCCAGAATGGTTAAGAGATCCCGTTTCATGGGAAAACCGCCTCAAACGCGGCGCTCAAGATGGCCAACCCCGCGTCGATTTCCTGACGCCGGACGATCAATGGGGGCAGCAGCCGGATGATGTTGCCCTGGGTGCAATTGACCAACAACCCCCGCTGGCGGCAGGCCGTGACTATTTCCGCGCCTTCCTGGGCCAGCTCCAGGCCCCACATCAGCCCCAGGCCCCGGACCTCCCGGATTATCGGGAAGCGGTCCTTGAGGGCCATCAGGCCTTGCCGCAGATAGTCCCCTTTTTCTCCGACCTCAGCCAGAAAATCCGGGTTGCTTAAGATCCCTAGAGCCGTGCGGGCCGCGGCGGCGATTACCGGCCCGCCGCCAAAGGTGCTGGCGTGGGTACCCGGGACGAAGGCCTGGGCCACCTCCCCCGTGGCCAGCAAGGCCCCCATGGGCAGACCGTTGGCCAGTCCCTTGGCCAGGGTCATGACATCCGGGGCCGCCCCAAAATGCTCATGGGCAAACAATCTGCCGGTGCGCCCCAAACCGGTCTGAATTTCATCCAGCACCAACAGCAGGCCCTTATCATCACACAACTTACGCAAACCGGCAAGAAACTTAGCGTCCGGCAGGCAGACGCCGCCCTCCCCCTGGATGGGCTCCAGCAGCACCGCACAGACGCTATCGTCCACCGCGGCGGCCACCGCTTTAAGATCATTGAAGGGCACAAAGATAAATCCCGGCAGCAAGGGGTCGAAGCCCTGCCAGAATTTTTGCTGGCCGGTGGCCGACAAGGCCCCGAAAGTGCGGCCGTGGAAAGAATTCTCCATGCAAATGAAGCGGTGCCGGCCTTCCCCGAAGCGCTCCCGGGAATAGCGGCGGCAGAGCTTGATGGCCCCTTCCATGACCTCGGCGCCGCTGTTGGCGAAAAAGACCCGGTCCGCAAAAGACAGGCGCACCAGGTCCTCGGCCAACTCCACCATGGGGGTGGTGTAGTACAGGTTGGAGACATGCACCAGTTGCTTGAGATGCTCGGCCGCGGCCCGGCCAATTTCCGGGTGGGCATGACCCAGGTTGCACACCGCCAACCCGGCCACGAAATCCAGATACTCTTGCCCTTCCGCATCCCACAGCCGGCAGCCCTCCCCCCGCACCAGCACCAGGGGCTGGCGACCATAGGTGGCCATGACCACTTTATCTGCCCTTGCTATCCACTCTTGGCTTGACACTATCCCTCCTGTGCAGATGGGAAGGAGTGATGGCGGGCAGTGCCCGCCCTACATTTGATTTAGTAGCTGGGGGAGGGGGCCAGGGGGCGCAGACCCCTGCCCCCTGCCCCAGACCCCCTCCCCCAACCCCTTATGGGTTATTGGGCTGGAGAAGTCGGGGCCAACGGCCCCGCCTTCTCCAGCCCCCCTAAAGGGGGTTGGGAGGGGAGTTTGTGGGGAGGGTGGGGGTACCGCGTTCCCCCACCCACCCCGCCAAAAACC
>JAUXZG010000142.1 GCA_030694005.1 Desulfobaccales bacterium
TAAATGTCGCTAGCCGATCAGATAAAACGCCAGCGGGAGCAAAAGCTGGCGGAACTCAGGGCCCAGGGCCTCGACCCGTTCTATAACCGCTTCACTCCCAGTCACAGCGTGGCGGAGATCGTGGCCCCATACGGTCATTTAAGCGGCCCGGAACTGGAGGCCCTGGGTCTCACCTTCCGGCTGGCCGGACGCCTGATGCTCCTCCGGGAGTTCGGTAAGGCCACCTTCTGCCACTTCCAGGACGGCAGCGGCCGCCTCCAGGCTTATGTGCAGCGGCAGGTGGTGGGGGAGGAGGCCTTTGCCCATTTTAAACGCCTGGACCTGGGCGACATCGTGGGCTTTACCGGCACCCTGTTTCGCACCCGCACCGGGGAGCTTACCCTGGCGGTCCAGAGCTTTGTCTTGCTCACCAAGGCCATCAGGCCCCTGCCGGAGAAATATCACGGCTTGACCGACATCGAGCTCAGGTATCGCCAGCGTTATCTGGACCTCATGGTCAACCCCCAGGTGCGGGAGGTTTTTATAAGAAGGGCCGCGATTATTTCCCTGATGCGCCAGTTTTTAGAGGCCCGGGGTTTTCTGGAAGTGGAAACTCCCATGATGCAGCCCATCCCCGGGGGGGCCACGGCCCGGCCCTTTGTCACCCATCATCAGGCCCTGGACATGACCCTTTATTTGCGCATCGCCCCGGAGCTTTACTTAAAACGCTTGGTGGTGGGCGGCTTTGATAAGGTGTTTGAGATCAACCGCAGTTTCCGCAACGAGGGGCTGTCCATCCAGCACAATCCGGAATTCACCATGCTGGAGTTCTATCAGGCCTACGCCACTTACGAGGACCTGATGGTCCTGACGGAAGAGCTTATCTGCCATGTGGCCCAGACGCTGCTGGGAAGTTTGCGTCTTAACTATCAGGGCGACGAGGTCGACCTCACCCCGCCCTGGCGCCGCCTGGACTTAAGGGAGTCCCTGACCCAGGTGGGTTCCATCCCGGCGGCGGTGGTGCGGGACCGCCAGGCCCTGGTGACTTTGGCCCAAGAAGAGGGGATCACCCTGCGTCCGGGTGAGGGTTACGGCCGGGCTCTGACCAAACTTTTCGACCTCACCGTGGAGCCCAAACTTGTCCAGCCCACCTTTATCTTTGGGTACCCCCTGGAGACCTCCCCTTTGTCCCGCCAGAGCGAGGCGGACCCTGAGGTGGTGGACCGTTTCGAGCTGTTCATTGCCGGCCGCGAGCTGGCCAACGCCTTCTCCGAACTCAATGACCCCCTGGATCAGCGGGAGCGTTTCGAACAGCAGGTGGCGGCCCGGCTGGCCGGAGACGAGGAAGTCCCCCCGGCCGTGGACGAGGATTTTCTTATGGCCCTGGAGCAGGGCATGCCCCCCACCGCCGGGGAAGGCATCGGCATCGACCGTTTGGTGATGCTCCTCACCGATTCACCCTCCATCCGGGATGTGATCCTCTTCCCGCAGCTCAGGCCGGAGAAATAGGCTTGTTGGGCTTTTTTGAGACCTTCGTGGCCCTGCGTTTTTTAAGGGGGGTCAAGAAAACAAAAGGCTTCCTGTCGCTATCCACCCTCATCTCCACCGCCGGGGTGGCCGTGGGGGTCATGGCCCTTATAGTGGTCATCGGCGTGATGACCGGCTTTGACCAGGACTTAAAGAAAAAGATCTTGAGCGTCAACGCCCATGTGGTCGTCTTAAAGCAAGGGGCTTCTCTTACCGATTACTCCAAGGTCGCCGCCCAGGTAAAGGCCGTGCCCGGGGTGGTGTCGGCCTCCCCCTTTATCTATACCCAGGTGATGTTTTCCGCCCCGGGCAATATTTCCGGCGGGGTGATTCGGGGACTGGACTTGGAAACCATCCGCCAGGGCGGGCCTCAGGCCCTGGAGGTGCCCCAGGGGCGCTTTGCGGATTTGGCCGAAAGTACCCCGGAGGACCCGCCCCGGGTGGCCATCGGCAATGAGCTGGCCCGCAACCTCAACCTCAATGTGGGGGATTACCTGAATGTGGTGTCGCCCCTGGGGGCGCTGACCCCCATGGGCCGTCTGCCCCGCATGAAAGCCTTTCGGGTGAGCGCCGTCTTCCACTCCGGCATGTTTGAATTTGACAACACCTTAATTTATACCAGCATCCCCCGGTTGCAGGAATTTTTGGGGTTAAGAGATAAGGTCACCGGCCTGGAAGTGGGCGTCAAAGACATCTATGCCGCGGACCAGGTGGCCCAGGCCATCCAGGAGAAACTGGGACCGGGCTTTATCACCCGCAGTTGGATGCAGATGAACCGCAGCCTGTTTTCGGCCCTGAAGTTAGAAAAAATCGCCATGTTCATCATCCTCACCCTGATCATCCTGGTGGCCGCCTTCGGCATCGCCAGCACCCTGTTCATGATGGTCATGAAAAAGACCCGGGATATCGCCATCCTCAAATCCATGGGGGCCACCCGGCAAAGCATCATGCAGATCTTCATCTTAGAGGGCCTGGTCATCGGCGGGGTGGGTACCACCCTGGGGCTGGGGCTGGGATTGGGACTGTGCGCCCTTCTGAAAAAGTATGAGTTCATCAAACTGCCCCGGGATATCTATTACATCTCCACTTTGCCGGTGCAGATCCAGGGACTGGATCTGATCTTTATCATCGGCGCGGCCATGGCTATCAGCTTTTTGGCCACCCTCTACCCTTCCTGGCAGGCGGCCCGCCTGGACCCGGTGGAGGCCATCAGGTACGAGTAGAGAGGGCTGGTGGGGGGAGGGCCAGGGGCCTGAGGCCCTTAGCCCCCTCCCCCAATAAACACCACCCAATAACAAACCTTAATTGACGCTCTCAGGCGAAAGTGGTAAGGTGGGTTACCCCGGTATGGAAAGGGCATGGTAGAAAAAGAGCAAAACCCCCAGGCGCCGGTGAAAATCCAGATCAGGGATTTATCTAAGACCTTCTGGACCAACGGCAACCGGGTGGAGGTGCTCACCGGGGTGGACCTGGACATCTTTAAGGGTGAGACCCTGGCGGTGGTGGGCGCCTCCGGGGTAGGCAAATCCACCCTGCTCCATATCCTGGGGACTTTAGAGCGCCCCAGCGCCGGACAATTGCGGTGGGACGGACAGGAGGTCTTTTCCCTGGACGACCACCACCTGGCGGCCTTTCGGAATCGCAAGGTGGGGTTTGTCTTCCAGTTTCACCACCTGCTGCCGGAGTTCAATGCCCTGGAGAATGTCATGCTGCCGGGGTTGATCGCCCGGATGCCCCAGCCCGACGCCCGACAGCAGGCTGAGGCTATTTTGGTGCGGGTGGGCTTAAAGGAGCGCCTGGGGCACCGGGTGTCCACCCTGTCCGGGGGAGAACAGCAGCGGGTGGCGGTGGCCCGGGCTTTGGTATTGGGGCCGGAAGTACTGCTGGCGGATGAACCCACCGGTAACCTGGACCCCAAAAGTGGCGCCCGGGTGCAGGAACTTATCCTCGAACTTAACCGGGAACGTGGGCTTACCTCGGTCATTGTTACCCATAACCTGGAGTTGGCCCGGGGCCTGGATCGGGAGATTACCCTGGTGGATGGCAAAGCCGTGATCATACGGGGAGAATAAGGTGGTGCCGCGCCTGATATTTACCGCTCTTCTATTGCTGCTGGCCTATGTGGGGCCGGCCCTGGCTCAGGAACAGGAACTAGTCCTTAAGAAAGTGGCGGTCTTTCCCTTTTCCGTCGCCAGCAAGGAACCCTTGGAGCATCTGGGGGAAAAGGTGCGCCAGGAGATGGTGGAACGCCTTAAGGCAGACGGCTTCACCTTGGTATCTCAGGAAGACCTGCACCGGGAGCTGTCAAAGCTCAAGGAGGCGGTGACCGAGCTTCAGGCCCAGGAGATCGGCCGCAAGTTAGGGGCTGATGTGGTTATCTTGGGTCAACTGATTAAAGTGGGCGACCTGATCTCTCTGGAAGCCCGAATCCTGGACCTCACCGGCAAAGCGGCCGTCACCACCCTGAAGAGACAGGGGACCGGGCTTAAGTCCCTTCCCGACCTCAGCCGCCAGTTGGCCCAGGAAGCCGGTCTCAAGATTGTGGGCAAAGAACGGGTGGTGCGCATCGAGGTCAAAGGTAATCGCCGCATCGAAAAAGACGCCATCGCCGGAGTGATGCAAACCCGGGAAGGAGATTTCCTTTCCCCCCCGCGCCTTAGGGAAGACCTGAAAGCCATTTACAAAATGGGCTATTTCACCGATGTCAAGTTTGATGTCAGTGATACCCCGGAAGGCCGAATCCTGACGGTGGTGGTGGAGGAGAAACCGGCCATTAAAGAGATCCTCACCAAGGGCAACAAGAAGATCAAACGGGACAAGATCCTGGAGGTCATGGACCTCAAACCCTTCTCCGTGGCCTCTGAAGCCGCCATCCGGGAAAATATCAATAAAATCCTCAATCTTTACCGGGAGAAGAGTTTCTACGAGGCCCAGGTCAACTACGAACTGGTTCCCATTAGCAAGACCGAAGTCAACCTGGTATTCCACATCATTGAAGGCGGCAAGTTGGCCATCAAGGACATCAAGTTCGAAGGCAACCAGGCCTTCAAGGCCAAGGCCCTGAAGGGCGTCATGGAGACCAAGGAAAAGACCATTCTTATCTCCATAATAACCGGCTCGGGCAGATTGACCAAAGATACCCTGGAGCGGGACCTGGAAAAAATCTCCGCCTTCTATTACAACCACGGCTATATCAAAGCCAAGGTGGGGGAACCTAGGATCGACATCAAAGGCAGCTATATCTACATAACCATCCCCGTCGTGGAAGGGCCGCAGTATAAGGTGGGCAAGATTGATCTGCAAGGCGATCTCCTGGAAGATAAAGAAAAACTTTTGGAGAAACTGGAAATTGGTAAGGAAAAGATTTACAGCCGGGAGGTGGTGCAAAAAGACCTGAGCACGATGTCCGACTTTTATGCGGACAAGGGCTATGCCAATGCCGACATCGCCCCGCTGATTAAGGAGAACGAACAGAATCTGACCGTGGATGTGACCTTGGACATCCATAAGGGAAACAAGGTTTATTTTGAGCGCATCGAGATTTCCGGCAACATCAGAACCCGGGACAAGGTGATCCGCCGGGAACTGCGGATTTTTGAACAGGACCTCTTTTCCGCCACCAACCTCAAAGAGAGCATTAAGAATCTACGGCGCCTGGAATATTTCGAGGATGTGAACTTCTCCACCAGCCCCGGGAGTTCCCCCAACCGCATGAACCTGAAGATCTCGGTAAAGGAAAGGCCCACCGGCACCTTCGGGATCGGTGCGGGTTACAGCACTCAAGACCGTATCGTCGGCATGGTGGAAATCAGTCAGAACAACCTGTTCGGCCGGGGGCAACAACTTAAGCTGCAGGGCATCCTCGGCTCCATCTCCCACCGTTTCCGGGCCAGTTTCACCGAGCCTTACCTGTTCGACCGCCCCTTGTCCATGGGGGTGGATGCCTACAACTGGGAGAGGCAATATAGTGAATACAACCGCAAGAACTGGGGCGGGGTGTTTCGCCTGGCCCACCCCCTGCGCTGGAAATATACCCGAATTTTTGGCATGTACCGCTTTGAAAATGTGAAGCTTTCCGGATTATCGCCCTATTCTTCCCCGATTCTCATCGAAGCGAAAAGGATCCACAACACCAGCGCCCCCTCCTTCACCGTCCGGAGAGATTCCCGGGATAGCCTGTTCGCTCCCACCAGAGGTTCTGACAACAGCTTCTCCCTGGAGTTTGCAGGCCTGGGAGGCGATACCGCCTTCTTGCGTTATATCCTGGAGTCGGGTTGGTATTACCCCTTCCGCTGGAGTACCGTGGGGGTGATTCATGCCCGGGCCGGATATATGCAGGGCCTCCCCTGGGGGGCGTTGCCGGCTTACGAAAAGTTCTATCTTGGTGGCATTGACTCCATCCGCGGGTTTAAATATGCGGAAATCAGCCCCCGGGACCCCAATACCAATGAGCGCATCGGCGGCGACCGCTTCGTGCAATTAAATGTGGAATATCGCTTCCCCATATATAAAAAGCTGGGCCTGATGGGGACCGTGTTTTTCGACGCCGGTAACGTCTACGGCGCCAACTGGGTCTCTCCCACGCTGCGCACCAGTGTGGGCGCCGGCTTCCGCTGGTTCTCCCCCATGGGCCCCTTAAGGGTGGAATGGGGTTATAACCTCAGCAAGAGGCCCTGGGAAAGGTCCAGTGCCTGGGAATTCACCATGGGCGGGCAATTTTAAGCCAAG
>JAUXZG010000149.1 GCA_030694005.1 Desulfobaccales bacterium
GCACAGAGAGCGCAGCTGGCGATAATTGTGCGCCAGGGCCCCCAGATCGATGGCGAGGTCCGCCATGGAGGTGACCATCATGACTCTATCTTTGCCTCACTATAGCCAAGTGTTTGTTTTTTAAATTGTCGCTTCTGACAACACATGAGGCAATATGGCCGCAGCCTTAAAGTCCCCCTTTTTTAAAGGGGGATTTATGACCGTAGCCAATTTATGCTTCCTGCTGCCAGTGAGTAATAGTTCTTATTCTTTAGCCCGGTATTCCGGCGGAATCTTCTCCCCTTGCTGGACCACGTTTTGCTCCAGGATTTTTTTGTGGCCGCTCAAAATCTCCCGGACCCTGGCATCACTTAAGGCCAGGATCTGGGCCGCAAAGATGGCGGCATTTTTGGCCCCGGAAGGCCCCAGGGCCATGGTGGCCACCGGCACCCCGGCGGGCATCTGCACCGTGGACAGCAAACTGTCCAGACCCTGTAGGGGAGAACTGGGCAGGGGCACACCAATCACCGGCAAAAAGGTTTCTGCGGCCAACACCCCGGCCAGATGGGCCGCGGCCCCGGCCGCGGCGATAATTACTTTAAGACCCCGCCCGGCCGCGTTCCGGCCATAAGCCTGAACTTTTTTGGGGGCGCGATGCGCCGAGGCCACCACCACCTCAAAGCCAATGCCCCACTCCTTGAGCAAGGCCGCGGCCGGCTCCACACTGGGCCAGTCCGAAGCACTGCCCAACACCACCCCCACTTCCACCCCAGTCGCCGCCATGTTTTCCGCCTTTCGGTGTGGGTTTTGGGGGGAGGGGGTAAGGGCCCACCGGCTCTTAGCCCCCTCCCCCAACAACTCTATTCCAACCGCCTCCTTAGAAGTTTGGCTATCTCAGTCGGCGGGTAGGTGTTCAGCACGTCTTTCGGTCCCAGCCAGCCTTTGCGGGCGGTCATCACCCCGTAGTTCACGTCGTCCAGTCCCTCCAGGCTGTGGGCGTCCGGGTTGATGCTGATCAATATCCCCAGTTCTTTGGCTCGGCGCAGGGCCTGCCAGTCCAGGTCCAGGCGAAAGGGGCTGGCGTTGATCTCCATGATCACCTGGTGCCGGCCGGCAAACTCCAGGACGGCTTCCAGGTCATATTCGTATGGGTCCCGGGCCAGCAGCAGGCGGCCCCCGGCATGTCCCAGCATGGTGCAGTGGGGGTTGGCCATGGCCGCCAGCAGGCGCCGGGTCATAGCTTCCCGGGGGAGACCAAATTGGGAGTGAACGGAGGCGATGACAAAATCAAAGCGGCCTAAAACCTCATCCGGATAATCCAGGGAGCCGTCCGTCAGGATGTCCGATTCGATCCCCCAAAAGAGAGTAAGGTTCGGATGCTCCAGGCGGCGGGCCTCCACTTCCTGCCGCTGCCGCTCCAGGTCCGGCGCTTTCAGCCCTCCGGCGTAATAGGCCGACTGGCTGTGGTCCGACAGGCCCAGAAAATCCCAATGCCGTCGCCTGGCCCCGTCAATCAGCTCCTCCAGGGAATTGACCCCGTCGCTGTAATAGGAGTGGACATGAAAACAGCCCCGGATCTCTTCGGGAGTGACCAGGCGGGGCAGGCGTCCCTGGGCGGCGGCGTCCATCTCCCCCAGCCCTTCCCGCAATTCCGGGGGGATCAGGGGCAGCCCCAGCCGGGCGTAAATTGTCTCTTCTTCCCCACTGGCTTGAAGCTCGGTTCCCGCAAACAACCCCTGGGAGGTCAGGCTTAATTGGTGGTCACGGGCGCGTTGCTGCAAGGCCTGGAAATGCGCGTCGTTACCGGTGTCGGCCAGGTACGCGGCTCCAAAGGCCTCGGGGGTGACCAGCGTCACCTTCACCGGCATCCCCTGGGGCAAGGTGGCCTGGCCCAGACCTGGTGCCTGCACTTTTAGGGGATTTAACCCGGGCAGGCGGCCCAAATCCCGCAACGCCTGCTCCGGGTGGGCTGCCGCGCCCACCAGGGAAATGTCGGCGGCCACTTCCAGGCGGCGGCGCACCGCGCCCGTCACCTCCGCCCTGAGGATGCCCGGCGCCCGACGCACCTCCGCGGCCGCGGCCTCCGCCGCGGGCAGCAGGTCTCCCAGACGGAACAGGCCGGCATAGCGCTTCCGGCTTTCCAGGCCGGCCTTGATCTTCTCCTGGGTCTTGGCCCCGAAGCCCGGTAGGCTGATAAGCCGGTTTTCCTGGCAGGCGTACTCCAGTTCCCCCAGGGACGCAATCTGGAGTTGCTCGAACAGGACCCGGGCCTTTTTGGGGCCCAACCCCGGGACTTCCAGCAACTGCAGCAAGCCCGGCGGAATTTTCCCTTTGAGGTCCTGGTGCAGGGCCGCTTCGCCCCGATCCACCAGCTCGGCGATGACCCCGGCCAGGGATTTGCCGATGCCCTTGACCTGCTCCAGTTCCCCCTGGCGCACGGCTTGGGCCAGGTCCCCGGGATAGGTGAGCACCGCCCGGGCCCCGGCCTCATAGGCCCGAACCTTGAAGGGGTTGGCCCCAGTCAACTCCAACAGGAGGGCCATCTCCTCCAGAACCGCGGCCACCTCCTTCTTGCCCATAACCATAACCTATTACCAAAAGCAGGTTTTTGGAAGAATGGAGACTTGGGGGAGGGGGTAAGGGGCACGGCCCCTTACCCCCTCCCCCCACACTCACTATTCCCACATCCTATTTGGGGCCGTCAGTACCAGTTGGCCAGGGTGAGTACCGTGTCCACGTAGGCGTCGGAGTGGTTATAGCTGTAAACGGCGCGGCGCCAGGTGGAGCGGTTCTGGCGTTGAAAGCCGCTTTTGTGCAAATAACAGGCGATGGAAAAGATGGCGTCGTCATGGGTGAACAGGTCCACCCGGCCGTCCCCGTCTCCGTCGGCGCCGCACCTTTGCAGGCTGGAAGGCAGAAACTGGCAGAAGCCCATGGCCCCGGCCCAGGAGCCTTTGAATTCATAGGGATCCAGATGGTGGCTATAGCAATAATCAAGAAATATTTGTAACTCCCGCCGGGCCCAGGCGGCCTTCTTTTTCAGGCGGTCTTTAAGGTTAGGGCTTAACCCCACTTCCCCGATGACTTCCGCCGAATCCATGACCGCCAGGGAGGCAAATACATTGAAGACCGGGTAGCGGCCGGTGATGTTGCCCAGGCCGCTTTCCACCGTGAGGATGGCCACGATCACTTCTGGGGCTACCCCGTAACGGTCTTGGGCCCGGGACAGGCTGCGGCGGTGCTCGGCCAGATATTGACGGCCCTGGGCGGCCACTGCCGGAGTGAGGAACTTTTGATAAATATCCGGGGGTTCTTTGCGGAGATAAGCGATTTTGCGGACCACGTCGGGCAGAAAGCTGTTGCGGGAGTCGGCAAAGGCTTTTGTGACAAAGTCCTTGTCCAGGCCGTGGCGCATCAGGGAGTATTTCAACTCCACATAGGCCACCGGCGGGG